>CAMWYV010000067.1 GCA_947178565.1 uncultured Porphyromonadaceae bacterium
ATGCCAGTGGAATTTATTCATCTTGTATGCAGCAAGGAGACGCAGCATCTTTCTTATCTGCTCCGCTGAGAAGAAATGACGGCTCACATCAAGCATGAATCCGCGATGGGCAAACCTTGGAGCATCCGTAATAGTAACACAGGGGAGGGATGTGCAGTTACTCTGTACTCCTGCAACAATCTCTTTGCCCATAAGCCGTTTTAACGTTTGAAGACAGTAAAAAAATCCGGCAGCGGACGATGCTTCCATTTTTATTCCGCCTTCATTAATAGTCAGGCGATAACCTTCTATCGGCTGCAGAGTGTCCGTGCAAAATGTTATTTCCGCTCCCTCCTGAGGATTCTGCGTCAGCAAGGGAGAGATACTTTCCACCTCCCGCTCAATCATTTCACGCGATAAGCTATCGACCTCGGCTATGCTTATGACAAGCGGCAATTTCAATCTGATCGGATTAACAGAAGTAGTCTCTATTTCCGTTGGTGTAGGAATTATCGGTAATGGCTTTGATCCAAAAGACACAGCCGCATTGAATGCTACGAGTAAGGTTATAAATAAAAATCGAATCATAATTGACATATAGTAAAAGGCATCGTTCCAATCGGAGATGTCTAAAACGATGCCTTAATAGTTTACAGTATTATTGGTTATTCCGCAGGAACTTCGAGCGTATCAAGAATCATTTTCTTAAACTCTTCATGACTTACAAGCCCTAAACTGTTATATACGTTGTTACCTTTACTATCTACTAAAATATAATATGGATAACCGTTGATATTCAATTTTTTGCTAAGCGCAGCATACTGTTCTTCCGTAAGCTTGTAATGGAGACCTTTAATATCCTTTATCATTTCAAGATATTTTGGCAACGGAGACGATTCATCAGCTATATAGATCCACACGATATCTTCAGAGTTGAGTTCTCCGCTCTTTTCCGGTTCGTTTTGTTTGATAGATCTTAAGCACGGTTCACACCATGTAGCCCAGAAATCCACCATTATTACTTTTCCCTCGTGCGGAGCGATGATAGCCTCGAAGATACTGTCCGGTGCAACATCAGGGGTTGGCAATAAGAACTTGGCTGCATCATTGGCAAGTATATCCTTCATATCCTGCAGATATAATTCCGCTGACTGTGCATAGAATGGATTGCTCAGTCCTTTCAAGACCTCCACATCTCCTTCGCTCCCTATGCCTGATTTGAATTTTCTTGCGGAGTTGATATACATCCCTGTTTCTTTGAGAAAAGAACCGGTTGCTCCGACCTCTATCCATCCGGCAGAAGGAACTTCGTGAATGACATCTGCCAAGAGCATGAGATAAGGGTCGTTGACATCTACTGTTTCGGCAACCTTTTCATAGTGTTCGGGTTTTAGCTCACAACAAATGGAATCGTAAGGAATCTCTGCCCTGAAATCTTTTTTTACGGTACGGTAGTTGCTACTCAGTATTGATTGTGATTTACCTAACGCAGCAATGAGATTAGCTTTATTGTAAAGTTTAGATTTGGCTTTGCCGAGAATACTCAATGAGGTATTGTCATTAATCTTTTTTTCTGCTTTCTCATATTGAGCAAGAGAATAGTCAACATATTCGTCCGCTCCCATACGGTAATCACCAAAATTGCCACTCATTATTTTCATATCAGCGTCACTGTCGGTATCCGCCGCATCGAATGCTGAATAATATCCGTTGTGCCATGAAGTTTTACCAAAGGCAGCTCCTCTGAATTTATTCATCACGGTTTTACCAGACAATGTATGATCTATATATAGATCAACTGTTTCACCCGGTTTTAATGTCGCAATTCCGTCAATTCTGGTATTTCCCATAGTGTATGCGAAGAATCTGCCGGTGCCGTGCAGGAGAAAAGTTACGCTAGCATTTCCTTTTTCATCAATTTCCAATGGAGGGAGTTCACTCAAGGTTCCTCCCATCATAAGGATGGAATAATTGAGTGTATTGCCCATATATGGCTTATAGCCGAGAATATGAACATTGACGGTTGTTGAATCAATAGCCAAGACAGGCTCCGGTAATTGAAGGTTCAGATCAGGATTGGCTAAATTTTCCGGTAATCCCGAGGGAACAGCTGATGTGGTGCCAAGTTCTAATTGCATCAATAAATTACCGGCTTTAAACAGCAAGCGGTCACTATTAACCGGGATTGGCTCGAATATAAGACTGAATTCTTTCCGTCCGGTCCTATCCAGAATATTACTCTCTCCAATGGTAATCCCTTTAGCCAACTTCAGAGGGTATTTCTCACTGTTGTCAGTAATGAGAAAACTTTCGTTTATAATGAATCTGGTTCCTCGACGGGATCGTACCTTGACATCAATTATTGTAGCCGTGTCAGACAATGTTACATTTTGGATGTCCATTATATTCATCATATTGTTCCATCCGATAGTCGGAAATTCCACTATGCGGGTTTCAGAATATGCCGTAAGCACTCCCAGGAACAGGAGGAGAATAAGGAGGGATTTTTTCATGATATTATGTTTTATGTCGGTAATATACATTAATTATTCAACGGGGGCTGCAAGTTCTTCAAGAATAGTCTTTTTATAAAGTTCAGGATCACGGAGATCCGGACGACCGGTAGCATTTCCCTTACGGTCAACCAGGATGTAGTAAGGAATGCCGTCAACTTCAAATCTTTTTCTTATAGAGCTAATCTGTTCTTCATTAAGGCGGTAATGCACTCCTTTGATATCGGGAATCATTTCAAAATATTTTTTGAATGGTGATGATTCATCGGCAATGTAGATCCACACAATATCCTCAGAACTTAATTCGCCTGATTTCTCCGGCTCATGAAGCTGTAAGGCTGCACGACAAGGACCACACCATGTATTCCAGAGGTCAACCATCACAACCTTACCTTTGTGAGGAGCTATTATAGCATCGAAAATACTGTCGGTAGCTACATCGGGTGTGGGTTGACAAAGCGACATATCTATATTCGCCATTGATTTTCTCACATCATTAAGAAATATTTTGGCAGATTTGGCATAGAAAGGATTGCTGTATGACTCTAAAGGAGTTATATCCTCCTCGCTTCCCTTGCCGGCTTTGATTGTATTGACCACCTCAGTGTATTTACCTATTTCATTAAGAAATTGTGCATCGACTCCCGATTTCTCCCATTCCTTAAAGGGTAGCGAGAAGATAGGGGATGAAGAAGCAAGAATCAGCCGAGGGTCATTCGGCTCGATAAATTCAGAAACTTTGGCAAAATGTTCCGGAGTCAGTTCGCAAGTGATAGAATCAGCGGGTATCTGCTGCCCCCAATTGCCGTGGGCAGCCCAATAGCTTCGATTCAGTAAATATTTATATCTACCGACAGCATCAATAGCATTGGCTTTTATATCTATGAGGGTTTTTTCTTTGGAGAGAGGTGATAGATTCTCATTTTTCTTGATATTTCTTTCCGCTTTTTCATATTCGGCAAGAACATAGTCAATATATTCATCCGCTCCCATGCGGTAATCCCCGAACTTTCCGGAAGAAAGTTGCAGAATATTTTTGGAGTCAAGCTTATTTGAGTCAAAATCAGAAAAAGTGCCGTTGTGCCAGCTCCAGTTTTTATTATTAGCAGCAGGTTCGTTTCTCAAATGTCTCATCACCACATTTCCGGAAATCAACGGATCCATATATATGTCAATGGTTTCTCCGGGGTTAACGGTGGCACGTCCTATCAAACTGAATCCTCCTATATTATACGCTGAAATACCGCTTGTGCCATGGCAAAGTAACTTAAGTCTGCCATTGCCGTTTGCATCAATATCTATAGCCGGTGCATCCGTGATTTGTCCGGAAATCTGATTGATGGCATAATTCAGCTTGTTACCCATTACAGGATTATAGTTGAGTATATGGAAATTGACAGTGGCAGAATCAATGTCAAATGATACTTCAGGAATCGGTGCGTTTGAATTACTTGTTTTCAGAGCTTCCGGCAATCCGGCAGGATAAACATTCAGTTTTCCGGCAAGGTTCATTCCCAAAGTCCAGCCTCCATTCCCTTCGCTGAAAATAATGTCATTGGTTTTAATTGGTAGCGGCTCAAAGATGAGGTCAAATTCAGTTACACCTGATTCCGGCATATTATGTTCCGCTCCCGGCACTATTCCGTTGCCATATTTGAGCTTATATCGCTTTCCGTCAGCGGTTTTCAGATAGGAATCTTTAGCAATTCTGATCCAGCCGCCGGGTCTGTACACAGCCTTTGCATGAAGAGTGGTCGCAGTATCGGATAGCTCAACACGCTGGAAATCAAGAGATGTCTGGTTTGAAATGGTGATTAACGGCATCTCAACAATACGGTTTTTTGAAGAAACAGTCAGTACCCCGAAGAAGAGAATAAAAGTGAGTAAAAATTTTTTCATAAAGTAGTGCTATAATTATTTCATGTGCAAATATATAAAAAAAAGTGTCAGGAAATTCCTGACACTTAAATTATTATTATGATAAGAGGCTTATAATACACCCTGAGCCATCATGGCACGAGCCACTTTCATAAATCCGGCAACATTCGCGCCTTTCACATAGTTGATGTAGCCGTCTTTCTCTTTGCCAAAGAGTTCGCACTGATGGTGGATTTCAGCCATAATTTCCTTCAGTTTGGCATCAACCTCGGCAGCGCTCCATGAGAGCTTCTGAGAGTTCTGCGCCATTTCAAGTCCGGAAACAGATACACCGCCTGCGTTTGCTGCTTTGCCCGGTGCATAAAGAATCTTAGCCGCGAGGAATTCCTTGATAGCTTCGGGGGTAGATGGCATATTGGCACCTTCACTCACAGCTATGCAACCTTGTGCGAGAAGTGCGCGTGCATCATCACCGTCAATTTCATTCTGGGTGGCTGAAGGCATCGCGATGTCGCATTTCACTCTCATCCAGGGGCGTTCGCCGGGGTAGTATTCACAGCCGTATTCCTCGGCAAATTCGCGGATTCGTCCGCGATAGATGTTTTTGAGTTTGAAAATATAGTCGAGCTGCTCGCGGGTAATTCCGTCAGGCACATAGATGCTGCCATCGCTGTCGCTCATAGATACAACTACCGCACCCAGTTCCAGGAGCTTTTCAGCTGTGTATGTTGCCACATTGCCGGAACCGGAAATGGCAACTCTCTTGCCTTTAAGCTCGATGCCTTTGGTTTCAAGCATATTGAGCAGGAAGTAAACATTACCGTACCCGGTGGCTTCAGGGCGTATAAGTGAGCCGCCGAATTCTCTTCCTTTACCGGTGAAAGTACCGGTGTTTTCGCGTGCCATTTTCTTGTACTGACCATACATATAGCCTACTTCACGACCGCCAACACCTATGTCGCCTGCGGGCACATCGGTATCAGCGCCTATTTCACGCCACAGCTCATTGATAAACGCCTGACAGAAGCGCATCACCTCCATGTCGCTTTTGCCACGGGGGGAGAAGTCGCTACCTCCTTTTGCTCCGCCCATCGCAAGGGTGGTAAGAGAGTTTTTAAATGTCTGCTCGAAAGCGAGGAATTTGAGAATGCTCTGGTTTACTGATGAGTGGAAGCGGATACCACCTTTGTACGGACCGATAGCATTATTATGCTGAATGCGGTAGCCCATATTGTTCTGAACCTTGCCGCTGTCATCAACCCAACTTACGCGGAAAGAGAAAATGCGGTCGGGAATGCATAGACGTTCAATAAGATTGTAACGTTCAAATTCGGGATATTCGTTGTAGGTGTCCTCGATTGAAGTAACTACTTCTTCAACAGCCTGTATGTATTCAGGCTCGTTTGGAAAGCGACGTTTAAGGTCGGCAATGATTTCAGATGCTTTCATTATTGAATCCGATATTAAAATTTGTTGGATAAAATTCTCCTTTCGATTGCAAATGTATATTTATTTCCTTGAATATGCAAATAATTGTAAGCAATAACGCAACAATAGCTTCAAATTGCTATTTATTTAACCTCTTCAAGGATTTGAGCGGCGTGATTTGAGGTTTTAACCTGTTTCGAACCTATAATTCTCACAATCTTTCCTTCCGGGTCAATAATAAATGTGGTACGGAAAGTGCCCATATATTTGCGACCGTACATGGATTTCTCTCCCCATACACCAAAATCTTCCATAAGCTTATGATCCTCATCGGTAATCAGAGGGAAGGGAAGTTCGTTTTTGGCTATGAATTTTTTGTGGGAAGCTGCTGAGTCACCACTCGCTCCGATCACCTGATAGCCGGCGTTGAGGAGCTCTTGGTAGTTGTCACGAAGATTACAAGCCTGTGCGGTGCACCCTGAAGTCATATCTTTAGGATAAAAATATAGGGCGATAGTTTTTCCCGGGTAATCACTTCGTTTGATTTCATTACCATTGTCATCTTTGCCGAGAATATCCGGCACAATGTCTCCAATTGTATAGCTCATAGTGAAAAGTATTTATGTTTTCACAAATATAGCTGATTATGTGTTTACTGCAAAGCGGTAGGTATATAAATAAAAAAATTACTCGTCCTCACGACGAATAATCTTTTTACCTTAAATCTAATACCATGAAAAACTGGGTGCAA
>CAMWYV010000068.1 GCA_947178565.1 uncultured Porphyromonadaceae bacterium
CCGGCAAAGTCACAGCACTGAAAGCAGGAAAGACTGACATTACCGCTACCACAGCAAACGGCATATCCGCGTCTTGCAGGATTACTGTTACAGTTAAAGCCACAATCGTTGATATTGACGGAATAACACTGAATATTGAAGAGGCAGAGATTAAGGAAGGAGAGAGTGTGCAGCTCACTGCTACCGTTTCGCCCGAAAACACCACGGATAAATCAATCACATGGACTTCGGCTGATGAAACCATCGCTACCGTGGATGCTACCGGCAAAGTCACAGCACTGAAAGCAGGAAAGACTGACATTACCGCTACCACAGCCAACGGCATATACGCATCTTGCAGGATTACTGTTAAATCTGCAAACACGGGAATACATGAAGCTGACAGAGAGAAAGATCTACCGTTCATAATCAAAGACGGCAACCTTATTATCGACGAAAACATCCCTGTAGAAATATTCAACTTGTCCGGAGTAAGAGTTTATAAATCTCCGGGTAAACTGATAGGTGGCTTGCCTCACGGAATCTACATACTGCGCGCTAACGGTAAAACATATAAAATCAGCCTATAATGCTCTTGGCATTATAGGCTGCCAACTCTCTCATCTCCCGTTCCGGAGATGACTTTACTTTCTCTACCGTTGGAGCTCTTCTTTATCACAGTATTTTCTTCATCCCCCAATATAATCTGACTTTAAGCTTACCTTTCCTCCTGCTTTAATATTGGTGTACGGTAAAACTTTGTGACGTACTTTATACCATCACTTTATCGGACAACAGTGGGTACTACCCCAAAGATCAACTATGCCCACATATAAATTATACAGATATACGAAGTTGGATTCGTTTAATGACAGTAATTATTGAATATTGTTATCCTGCTATTCTCCCCTTTTCCTATCCAACTTATTCTTATTTCACGAATAAAATAATAGGTAAAAAAAGACCGATAATCAGGGTTATCCGATCATCGGCTCATATCATTAGTCTATCGTAAAATTAGCTTATCTCTTATTAGTGCTTCTTTTACGTGATGCAGTGGTTCTTGCTTTTGAGCGGGTGGTCTTTCTTGCTACACGACGACCGAGATTGCTCTTCTCAACAGCAGCCTTGTTGAATGTAAAGGAATCCTTGATGGGTACACCGTTTTCAAAATCTATTATCAACTGAGGATTAATTGCAAGACCATAATAACGTGTTTCAAAATGAAGGTGAGGACCGGTACTCCTTCCGGTATTGCCACCGAGAGCTATAGGCTCACCTGCCTTTACTCTCTGGTCCGGCTTAGCAATGAATCTTGAAAGGTGCCCATAAACGGTCTCCATACCATTGTCATGACGAATCACTACATAGTAGCCATAGCCGCCTCTATCAAACTTGGTCATTCTCACCTTTCCGTCAAATGCCGCGCGGATAGTATCACCGACATGGAGACTGATATCAACTCCTCGATGTATTCTGCCGAATCTGGGGCGATAACCGAAACCTGAAGTGACAGGACCTGCTATAGGATGATAATAACCGCTGACATCCAAATCCTTGACCTCGGGAATAGTAACCCCGACATATGGATTTACGCTCTGGCTCACCCAATATTCACCATACACTTCATCCTGATCAGGGAGCTCGGGCTTACTGAGCTCGCTCATATACTTCAGTACATTGGCAACCTTGATATCGGCAGCCATAGGCTTCTGCGAAGCGAGAAGTTCAGAATGCTGTTTATTATGTTTTTGAGGTAGTTTATACTGGGCATTCGCGACAGCGGGAATAAAAATCACGGCTGCGGTAAAAAGTGCCAACGTTTTATTAATCAGCTGCATTACTTTTTCTTTGAGGAGAAATCAGTTATCTATTTCTAATTGTGAATAAACATATGGGGTATTGACAGGAACCCAATCAAATAATTCTTCCGGCTTAAAGAATCTCGCAACCTCTGCTTTGGCATCTTCAGGACAAGATGAGGCGTGTATGATATTCTCCTGATTGCTTGAAGCGAAATCGCCGCGAATGGTTCCGGGAAGCGCTTCGCGACCATTGGTTGCACCGGTCATGAGTCTCACCACATTAATTGCGTCCTTACCCTCAAGGCACATCACAATCACAGGAGAAGCCATCATTGATTCAAGCAGAAGCGGAAAGAAACTTTTATCTACAAGATGAGAATAATGCTCACGCAGGATTGATTCCTCGAGTTTCATCATCTTCATTCCGGCGATTACAAGCCCCTTCTGCTGAAAGCGAGTAAGAATATTACCTACTAATCCACGCTGAATTGCACTTGGCTTGAAAATCACTAAAGTTTTTTCCATTATCTGATTTTAGGTTAAGTCAACTGTCACTTAAATGACGTTCAAAATTAGCCATTTATTACACGAGCCACAAATCAAATAGCACCCAAAAGCATTCTAAGACAACCTTTTAGATTACACCCACCCAGTAACACGCTATCAATCAATAAATTACAAGCGCATGCAAAAAATAGTGAAATAATCATTAATTTTGTTGACCACCAAATTGAATTGCTAAATTATGTAAATTATTGTATTTTTTTACGTCAGATTTTAACTTATGCGACTCCAATCATAGCTCTTGTCAAACATCAGAGCCATTTCACGTTTCACTCCTGACAATGAGGATGATACCAGTGCCGGATCCGCATCCAGCACTTCTGCGGCGGCATTTCGCGCAAACTGCACAATCTGACCGTCCGTAGCAAGCGAAGCTATGCGTAGATCAACAGCCATACCGCTTTGAAGCGTTCCCTCAAGGTCCCCCGGACCACGCATTTTAAGATCAGCCTCAGCCACAACAAAACCATCGGTTGTAGAAGTCATGACCTCCAGCCGTTTACGGGTTTCCTTTGCTATTTTCACCTTAGTCATCAGCACGCAATAACTCTGATCTGCTCCGCGACCTACCCTACCTCTTAACTGGTGAAGCTGAGAAAGCCCGAAACGCTCGGCGTTTTCTATCACCATCACAGAAGCGTTCGGCACATTAACCCCCACCTCGATAACAGTTGTCGCCACCAGTATATTAGCTTCACCACTGGCAAAAAGGCTCATCTGATAGTCCTTCTCAGCCGGCTTCATCTTTCCATGCACATACGCCACTTTATAACTGGGAAATGACTCGCGAACAAACCCATAACCCTCCTCCAGACTCTTCAGGTCAAGCTTTTCATTCTCACTTATAAGAGGATAGACTATATATGCCTGTCTGCCGAGCTTCAATTGCTTGCCTATCGCACGATACACCTCCATACGCCTGTCCTCATAGCGGAGCAGGGTCTGTATCGGCTTTCGCCCAGGGGGCAGCTCGTCTATAACGGATACATCAAGATCGCCATAAACTGTCATGGCAAGAGTGCGCGGAATCGGAGTGGCTGTCATCACAAGTATATGAGGCGCCACACTGTTTTTCTTCCATAAGCGTGCGCGCTGTGCAACTCCGAAGCGATGCTGCTCGTCAATCACTACAAAACCCAGATTGCGAAATTTCACCGTATCCTCAATAACGGCGTGTGTGCCGATAAGTATATGCAACGAGCCATCCAGCAATGCCGCATGGATTGCATCTCTTTCACGCTTCGGAGTGCTACCCGTGAGGAGCTTTATATTCACCCCTATTTTTGAGGCGAGAGCAGATATAGTTTCAAAATGCTGCGTGGCAAGAATCTCCGTCGGCGCCATCAGGCAAGCCTGAGTGCCGTTATCAAGAGCCATGAGCATACACATCAAAGCGACCAAAGTCTTACCGCTGCCTACATCTCCCTGCAGAAGCCTGTTCATCTGCTTGCCGCTGCCTACATCATGCCTGATTTCCTTGATCACCCTCTTCTGCGCTCCCGTAAGCTCAAACGGCAGACACTCTTTATAAAATGTATTGAAATAATAGCCTATGTTACCGAATCTGAAACCCGGCACCGACTCACTACGCTCACGGCAATATCTGAGAATATTCAGTTGAAGATAGAACAGCTCCTCGAATTTCAGACGCAACCGCGCTTTTTGCAACTCATCATTGTCTGCCGGTGAATGGACAGCTCTGAGTGCATCTCCAAGACTCATCAGCCTATAGCGGCGTCTCAGATCTTCGGGAATCGGATCCGAAATATCCTTGCATCTCGGCAAGAGCGCACTCACCATATTATATATAGTCCTTGAAGAAATTCCTCGGTTACGCAACGTTTCAGTAAGCGGATATACTCCCCGGAATCCGACAGAAACATTAGGCGAATCCGCACGGTCTATCTCCGGATGCACCATGCTCCACCGTCCGCCATACTCAGTCGGTTTGCCAAACAGAATATATTCCACTCCCGGCAGATAAGTATCGCGGATACTCTTTATTCTATTGAACCAAACTACCTCCATAGCCCTGCTTCCGTCAGAGAAAAGACCGATAAGGCGCGTCTTTGCCCCCTCACCCTGAGTGGCAAACGACACAAACCTACCGCGCACCTGCACCGAGGGCATATCTCCGGCAAAGTCAGCTACACGATACATCCTGGAGCGATCTACGTAATGAGTCGGATAGTGACACAGCAAATCTGCACAGGTCTTGATGCCAAGCTGTTTGCAAAGAAGCTCCGCCCGCTTGGGTCCCACTCCTTTCAGATACTTCACATCAGTGCTTCTCAGCCGCTCCATCCGCCCCTACTTCTTTATATCATTAAGAATCGCTTCAGCTATAGCAAGATCCAACGGATGGGTAATCTTTATATTCGTCGGCTCACCTTCGGTCAACGTCACTTTCACCCCGATACTTTCCACCACCGATGCATCATCGGTAAACAAAGGGCTTTCCGTCTTAGAATAGGCTTCACGAAGTACATTCCCGTCAAACACCTGAGGGGTCTGTACGGCAAAATATGATTTACGGTCAACCGCCACGTTCTCTCCGTTCACATCAACACGACGGATGGAATCAGTTACCGGCATTACCGGAATCACCGCGTGGCTTCCGGATTTCACCTCAGAAATCAATCGAGTGATAAGATTTGGGGATAGCAGCGGACGCGCACCATCATGAACCGAAATAATGTCCGCACAAATCCCTTTGCTGACAATCGCATTCCTCACGCTCTGCCAGCGTGTAGCTCCGCCAATCACTATATCGGGGCTCCGGAATCCATGCTTCTCGCACAATGTATTCCAATAGTCAACCATATCCGTGCTCAACACTATTACAACTTCCCCGGAACCGGTATGACGCAGTGCATTCACAGTATGCATAAGTACGGGCAAGCCACCCATATAGCAAAACTGCTTCGGAACTTCCGCTCCAAACCGGCTCCCGCTTCCTGCGGCAACAACGATATGCAACACCGATGCTCTCATTTCAAATAATTAAAAATGAATCCAGGTACCTTTTTTCCAGAAATATTCAAGAGGTCCCTGCTTATGGGTTCTGAGCCACCATGAACTGAAGAGCCATTGCACGGCAAATATACCAAACCCAACAAGCACAGAGCCGAAGTTTCCTATCTTATCATACATTCCGAATCCGAAATGATAATAGATCACCACGCCGAATATTGACTGAAAGATATAGTTGGTAAGACTCATTCTACCGTATGGTATTATAAACTTCTGCCATCGGAAGCCGTCACCCGTCCTAAACCACATCAGCATGAACAGCGATACGAGCACAACCATAAAGGCAAAATTGTAAATCATAGGCACCGCAATGCAATAATATGCAAGAACCGTTATGCCTTCTATATGTCCCGGTACCAAAATACAAAGAAAATAAAGGGGGATAGCCGACACAAATGAAATGAGAAGGGCTCTTTTCCAAAAAGATATTGAATCGTGAGATTTCACGAACATTCCCTTTCTGCCAAGCCACATCCCGTACAGGAACAGTGCCGGTGTCTGAAATAACCTCCCTGCCTCCACCTGCCAGAAATTACTGTACAGTTGTCCGTTCCATATATTATTTACAAGCATCTGCCATATATTACCGGTACGCCCAACCTGCTCCGCACAAGCCGCAAATTTCGCGAACGCATTATTGGCGTCCACATAATCAGGATTGGCAAGTCCATACAAAACCTTGCCCCATGCATATGGCTGAAGCATCAGTACGGAAGCGACTATCAGCACCGTCCTATCCTTCCAAGCCGCTGCCGGAATCAGAATCAAGCCGCATACAGAGTACAGCAGCAGTATGTCACCGTTGTAGAACAAAGCATGGAACTGCGCGAAGCAGAAAAGCAGGAACATCCGCCACGCAAACCGCGCGCGGAAATCACAACCGCGTGCACGAGCGTTGCGCAACTGAATAAAAAAACTGAATCCGAATAGCAGCGAGAACGTAGCATACGCCTTACCGGCAAGCAAAAAGAATATTGAATCATAAGAAGCCTTATCGAGCCATCGCAACAAACCGCTATCGGCTAAAGGATTGCCAAATAGATTGTAATGCTCCAGATTATGAAGAAGCACAATCGCCAGAAGAGCAAATCCTCTGAGAGCATCTACCGAGCCTAATCTCGCGCTAAGATTATTATATGT
>CAMWYV010000069.1 GCA_947178565.1 uncultured Porphyromonadaceae bacterium
CCGTAACAAGGTAGTGAAACACATCGAGGTATATGGCGATATGCACCGCTACATTCCTTTCCTCGCCAAAAACGCCGGATTCAGCAAGATCGGTGAAAAAGTTGTGCAGCATCAGGCAAGAAAGTACGGCAAGACCAAATTCGGTCTCGACCGCTTTGTCAACGGCTACCTCGACCTCGCCACCCTCTGGTTCACAAACAAATTCGGTATCAAACCGATGCACTTCTTCGGGCTTCTCGGCAGCCTTATGTTTATTCTCGGATTCATTGCCGTGGTGATTGTAGGAGCTATGAAACTGTATAATCTTCACGCAGGAAACCCCACTATACTCGTTACCGACTCACCTTACTTCTATCTCGCTTTGGTACTGATGATTCTCGGCACACAGCTCTTCCTCACCGGGTTCCTCGGCGAACTGATAGTGCGCAATGCACCCGGAAGAAACCATTACGAGATTGAAGAAGAAATAAGACTCAGATGAACAACGTAGATTTGTATCCCAAGCTATATGATGTTGTTGCCGGACGCTACTCATGCCGCGCATACACTCCTGCCCCGGTGAGCCGCGAAATGGTGCTTGCCGTGCTTGATGCGGCACGTCTCGCCCCGTCTGCCTGCAACAGACAGCCCTGGAAATTTATTATTGCCGACAATCAGGAGACCCGTGAGCTTGTTATAGGCGCATACGGTCGTGATTGGGTGAAAGATGTGCAGACATTCATCATTGCCTGCGGCGATCACTCCCAAGCATGGCACAGAGCCGATGGAAAAGATCACACGGATATTGATGTGGCTATTGCGGTAGAGCACATATGCCTCGCGGCTTCGTCTCTCGGACTCGGCACTTGCTGGATATGCAATTTCGACGCGAAAGCGATTTCTGACGGGCTCTCGCTTCCTGAAAATCTTGAGCCTATCGCAATTATCCCTATAGGCTATCCAAACCCAACCGCGCCGGTGCCGGCAAAAAGCAGAAAGGCTATTGACGAAATAGTGAAATGGGGAAAGTTCTGAAATATATACTCTCCGCTCTTGCGGTAGCTATTGCTTGGAGCTGCAATACCGTGGGCTGTCTGCAAAACCAGAGCAGCCTGCCCCTTGCCGGCTTTTACGACAGCGCCACCGACAAGGCTATCTCTGTTGACTCGATCAGGGTATATGGTATCGGAGCACCTAACGACTCTTCGCTGATAAGTACACGCACAGCATCTATGGTGTATCTGCCGTTTCGCTCGGATGCATCATCCACATCATTCTGCTTCCGCTATCTCGCCAAAGCGCTTGACTACCCGGAACTGAACGACACTATAACCTTCACCTATACCTCTCAGCCCAGATTTGTGAGCGAGGAATGCGGAGCGATGTATGTTTATACCATTACTGGAGTGACTCACACCAGACATATCATTGAAAATGTCGTGATTACCGACTCATTCATCAATAATATCGACACCCAGAGAATCAAAATTCTTTTCAGGGTAGCCCAGAATGAGGAAAACGATAATACCGACAATCTATAGACCTATGGATAAAATGCGCCGCCACATATTGCCACTCCTTGCTGTCTTACTCTTATGCGCCTTCAGCGCTCAGGCGCAGCGGCGCATCAACCCGGTAACTCCACCGCCGGGCACAATCGGCACAAAACAGGACACAAAGAAAGAGGAGTTTGACAAGAGCCGCCTGTCCGAAACCAAAGACAGCCGAGGCAACGTGGTGCTAGTCGATACTGTTACCGGCACGGAGTATGTTGATTCCACCGGCATAATTGCTCCGGTCGGCAATCTCTACCCGCTCATGCATGCCGTAACGGTAGGAGTTGATATCTGGGATCCCGTCATGAAAATGCTCGGCACCGAATATGGAGGAATAGGCTTTTGGGGAGAGCTGAGTCTGCACAACCGTTTCAAGCCGATATTCGAGTTCGGTCTATCTTCCGCCGACATACACCCGGACGGCATGAACTACACTTTTAAAAGCCCCATGGCGCCGTATTTCAAACTCGGCATGAATTATAACATATTCTATAACTCCAATCCGGACTATCAGCTGCTCTTCGGAGTGCGCTACGCATTCACCGCATTCAAATGGGGTATCTATAACGCGCTCCCGAATAACTCCTACTGGCAACCGGAGCCGTTTTCAATCCCTGATCAGAACTCAACCACCGGTTATCTCGAACTGGTGGCATCCATTAAGGTCAAGATATTCAAAAACATATCCATGGGATGGCAGGTGAAATATCACTCGATTATTCACCAGAGCAAAAATGTGTATGGCAGACCGATGTATATTCCCGGATTCGGAAAACGCGGCACCCCCATCGGCGGCGGTTTCTCGGTTATGTACACCCTGCCGCTGAACAAGAAAGCTATCCCGAAGGTTAATACTACCGAAGGGAATGCGACTAACCGCACTCCCGCCGAGTAGTTATGAAAAAAATAGTTATTGTTGGCGCATCATCCGGTCTTGGAGAACGCATAGCCACCGATTTTGCGCGTGCAGGCTGGCGCGTCGGCATCGCGGCGCGCCGTGTTGACCGTCTTGAAGAAATCAAGAATATATACCCGTCAAACATCGCGGTGAGCGAACTTGATGTCTCCGCACCTGACGCTGTCAAGAAATTTTACGGTCTTATCGAACTGATTGACGGAATGGACGTACTCCTCTTTGCCGCCGGAACAGGCTTCTATGACCCCGAGCTTGACGATGTGCGCCTCAAAACCACGCTTGACACCAATGTTACCGGATTTGCGAGAATACTTGCTGCCGCATACAAATACTACAAGGAGACCGCCAACCGCTACCCCGGACAGATAGCCGCCATAACATCCATTGCCGGTACCAAAGGCATCGGAGTTGCAGCAGCATACAGCGCATCGAAGAAATTTCAACAGACATTTATCAACGCCCTTGAGCAGCTCGCTTATCAGCAGCAGGTAAATGTGAGATTCACCGACATACGTCCCGGCTTCATCCGCACTCCCCTCCTTGACGAGAAAAAAGACTATCCTATGATCATGAGCATCGATGAAGCCGCACCTCTGATTGAAAAAGCCGTGCTGCTCAAAAAGCGCGTTGCCGTCATCAACAGCAAATGGGCGATAGTCAACGGCATATGGCGCCTCGTGCCTCAACGCCTCTGGCGCCACATCTCCCTCAAATGGTGATATTTAGCCGTCATTTCAGAGTGACCTGAAATATATTCCGACTGTCATACCTCGTCCTTAGAGCCTGCTTTATTTCTATGCTCGATAATAGTTCTCATATTCTTCTGAGCCCATGCGGTCAGTTCAAGAATTATAGGTACGAGAGACAGTCCTGTATCAGTAAGTGAATACTCCACCCTCGGTGGCACTTCCTGATAGAATTTGCGGAGTACAAGCCCGTCAGCTTCAAGAATCCTTAATGTATTCGAAAGTACCCGGGATGAGATATCCGGTATTTTACGTCCCAATTCATTGTAGCGTATCGGCTCGTTCTCACTAAGAACAAGGATAACCAGCAACGCCCATTTGTTGCCGAAACGTGCCACCACGTTTCTTACGGGACATATCTCTATTATCGAATTAAGCAGTTCTTTCCTTCTCATTTTCACCACTACTTTCATATACAAAGTTAGTGTATTAAAGCCATATATCCAATGATATGACGGCAAGTAATTTTTCCATCTAAATTTATTTTTTCAACTTATTGAAAATCACTAAAAGCGATAAATAAGTTACTAACGATATAAAATGTAACCTCTTGATACGTAAAACAATGTTTGTTAATTTTGTGTTGACAAACAGTGTTAAACCCGATAAAAACAAGTAAGATCATGACACGTATCATCAACAGTGCTGTAAAGCACACGGCACAGGCTTACCTATGTGCAGAAGCAGAAAACGGTACTCCCTCGGGAGCATGCGGTTCAGCCTGCGGCGCAGGTGACGAAAAACCCGAACCCAAGCCCGCAGCATGTGGCTCGGCTTGCGGTGCAGGTGAAAAGTAAAAATCATCATCTGTCATCACGACTCCGGTACTGGCATATGCAGCCTTGTATCGGGGTCGTTAAAAGTTTTATGATAAATGGCACAGAAATCGGAACTTGAGAACACAGGAATCAAATCCGTCAAGATCATAGAGACATCAACCGCGTGGGATGGTTCGGTTTTGCCGAAATATCCTCAGTCAACTCCGGTAATCTCCATATATAAATATACTTTCCCTCCCCATACCGTTACCAATCCCCATTATCATAAGATCATAAACTGCGGTGTGGTATTGAGCGGGACTCTGACAATCGTGTGCAAGGACGGAAGTTTCCACGACTTCCATGCCGGAGAGCCGTTAGTGGAGACCGACGGAGAGATACATCACGGAGAAAACCGTGGCGATGTCGATGCGGTAGTCCTCATGTTCTATGCCGGAGGTGGCGACATACCCCTGTCAATACCTGCCGAATAATCATAAGTTATGGAATATTTCGCATTTCAATGGCATATCACCGACAGCTGCGACCAGTGTTGTGAGCATTGCTACATCTTTTCTGAAGGGCATCCTCATATCATTGAGATACCTCTTGAAAAGGCCGAGAAAGTTATAGGGCAGTGTGTAGAGATGTGTCGCAAGATGGACAGACTGCCTTATTTCTATATAACCGGTGGAGATCCTATCCTTCACCGTAATTTCTGGGAAATACTCGCCTTGCTGAAAGAGCGTGATATTCCGTTCACAATACTCGGCAACCCGTTCCATATCACCGACGATGTATGCCGTCGGCTTAAGTCAATGGGCTGCCAGAAATACCAGCTCTCAATCGACGGAATGAGGGAGACCCACGACGCGATACGCAAGCCGGGGTCATTTGACACAACAGTTGAAAAGATCGATGTGCTTCGGAGCAACGGAATACGTGTTGCCGTGATGACGACTGTATCAGGCACCAACATCGACGAGATCCCTGATATCATTGACCTCGTGGTGGAAAAGGGGGTGAATGTATTCGCATTCGGACGTTACTGCCCGACTTCAGAAGAAAAATCCACACATATCTCTCCTTCCGAATACCGTGACTTCCTTGAGCGTATATGGAAAAAGTTTGAGCAGCACAAGGATTCAGGAACCATCTTCAACCTCAAAGATCATCTGTGGACTCTATTCCTGTATGAGAAGGGACTGTTCAAAATCCCAGAAGGCAGTGACCCCGATGCTATCTACGACGGCTGTCATTGTGGCGACTGTCACTTTACAATCCAACCAAATGGCAATGTTATGGCTTGCCGACGGTTTGAAAGCGTGGTCGGCAACTTGTTCCAAAAGCCAATTTATGAGTTATGGACGAGTAAAGAAATGGACTACTTTCGGCAATATGATAAATTTGAAAAATGCTCGAAATGTGAGCTACTCAGATTCTGCCGTGGCTGTCCTGCTGTAGCATACGGCTATCACCGTTATTTCTATGCCCCCGATCCCCAATGTTGGAAAGAAATATGAAAGCAGTAATCTTGACAGAGCCATGTAAGGCGGAAGAAATGGCCTTAATGGAAGTACCCATTCCAAAGGTACGTCCCGGATGGGTACTTATTAAAGTTAAGGCATTTGGAATAAACCATTCAGAAGTTCTCCTTCGTCAGTTTGAGGTGGCGCAGCCATATATAAATAAACCCATTGTTCCCGGCATTGAGTGTGTCGGAGAGGTAGTGGATCCGTCCGATAGCGGTCTCAACAGAGGACAGCGCGTGATGTCTTTGATGGGAGGAATGGGCCGTAGTTTCAACGGTAGCTATGCAGAATATGCCCTTCTTCCATCAAGGATCGTCTTTGCCGTTGACAGCAATTTAAATTGGGAGGAGCTTGCAGCAATTCCCGAGACTTTCTATACAGCATACGGCTCTTTAGTTACGTCGCTACAGCTTACCAAGGAGAATCTGTTGCTCGTGCGTGGCGGCACTTCTACTGTAGGTCTTGCCGCTATTCAGTTGGCTAAAACCATTGGAGCTAAAGTGGTGGCTACTACACGGAGCGAGAAGAAGGCGTCGTTACTCAAGGCGTATGGAGCTGATGATATCATTCTGGAAGGAGATAGATTTAGAGACAGATTTCTTGAAAACTATCCTGCCGGAGCAAACAAGGTGCTTGAACTTATCGGTGCCTCCACGCTTAGGGAATCACTGAAACTGACAGCCTTTCATAGTATCGTTTGTCACACCGGTCTGCTCGGTGGCGTTTATGGCCTAAAAGATTTTGACCCGATAAAGGAAATACCGTCTGGAGTCTATCTTACCGGCTTTTACAGTAACTACCCTACTCAGGCACAGATAACCGACATGTTGAACCTTATTGCGCGTGGCAATATTCATCCAATAATTGCCCATAAATTCACACTTGACCAGATAGCAGACGCCCACCTGCTTGCCGAACAGCGTGGACAGATAGGAAAGATTGTCGTCACTGCATAACACGATAGTTTTGATCATCCATCCTATAAAAGTCAGTCTTATTACTACATATTGTTTAATTTACATAAATA
>CAMWYV010000070.1 GCA_947178565.1 uncultured Porphyromonadaceae bacterium
TTACAACAAGTATTCCGACAAGATGGATTTTCTCGGTGTAGCCGTGTGGGATGAACCTGAAAACACTCTCCGCGCAATAGAGAAGCATCAACTCCCCTGGGAGCAGATCCTGAATACCCAGAATGTTGCGACAGACATCTACGGTATTCCCGCAATTCCCTGTATCATCCTTTTTGATCCGGAAGGCATGATTGTGAGCCGCGACAAGCAGGATGCGGCGCTCGTAGCCGACGTTGAAGCTGCTATGCAGCAATAATTCTTTGCAATATGATATAAAAGAGGCTGCCATATAATTCATTATACAGCAGCCTCTTTCTTGTCGTGCAAAAATTGTTTTATTTGAGTTTGAAGTCTATTGGAACCACAAAGACTGAGGCTACAAGTTGACCATCGTTATTTGGAGTAAGATTAAATTTGGTGCCGGATGCGATAACTTTATTGATTGCCTTGATTGCCTCTTTGTCAAGCAGCTCATGGACACCTTGCTTGATTTTCGTATTTGTGATTTTACCTTTGGCATCAACAGTTATTTCCACTAATACTCTGCCTTGAATGTTTTTATCGACAGCTTCCTGAGGATAGTTTGTATGAAGTGCTACTGCATGAATAAATTCAGTTACATCTTCCCCGGCTTCTTTGAGAATTGTCATTTGGACAACATGAGTGTCGGAGTCAGTTTCGTTATAAGCCACCAATTTACCTTTCAGTGTATTGGTGTCTGCTGTTTCCGAAGCAGAATTTGCGATAGCCTCACTATTCTGAATTTCTTCGGACTCTGCCTGCGACACTTCTTTCTGGGCGTCTTTGACACAAGAACTGTTGGTCAATACCAATGACACGGCGATTGCGGGAAGCAATGCGAGTGAGCGCAAGCGTGCGCTGTTTTCTGAACGATTTTTCATCATCATAGTTATACGTTTTTTTAGTGAACTGTGATTCAGACTGTCGGCTATAGCTTGGAATTTTGAGCCGACAGTCTTTTTTATTAGTAATAATTGATAGTTGATTTTATTTCCGCTAAGTTCGGACGCTATGGCGTCTGCCTCAAATTCATGCACCTCGATCAGTTCGTGCTGGATAAACCATGCCGCCGGATTGTACCAGTTGATAGCTAGTACGGCATTAGATAGCAGAAGGTCGATCCAATGATAGTTGCTGCGGTGGGCATTCTCATGATACAGAATCATATTAAGTTCGGTAGCCTCACTGTTGAACAACCGTTCCGAAATATAAATATCACCGCCCCAGCTCATCGCATGGATTCTGTTGTGACTGTGAACTCTTACGGTGAATCCGCCAAATGACGCAATGTGGCTTTTCCGGTGGAGATATGTGATAAAAACGAGATTTGCAACAGTCCGTGCAATCATTACTAAAACTCCGGCAATGTAGATTATACCTGCTATTCTTATGATGTTGTCAAATTCAGGTTGAATTCCGTAATAGGCATCTGTTGTGATCTGAATTGCATCGCCTGCTTCAATCAAGCCATCGACTCTTGGCTGGAAGTGGGGAAGGGTGATGAATGGTATCGCAAGTGAAGTAATCAAAATACCGATCAGGCATAAGCGATTGAAGGCGAAATGGGTTGTGTTTCGCATGGCGGCTAAATATACCGCAGCAAGTATCAGTAGGGCAATGCCTGATGAGAAAGAGAATCCGAACAGTGACATAATTCAATTATTTGGATTTTTCTTGCGTTGGCTGATGACTGTTTCTATAAGTGATCGCAGTTCATCATCACTGATATTCTCTTCGTGAAACAATGCCGAGACGGATGCTTTGAGGGACGAGCCGAAATAATGGTCAACAACATCTCTAAGTCTTGATCTGCTGAAATCGTCACGTGATACAGCCGCTTCATAGCGATAGCTGACGCCAAATTTTGTGTGCTTCACGAATCCCTTGTTTTCAAGCAAGCGTACAAATGTTGACACTGTATTGAAATGTGGTTTGGGATCCGGCATTTCTTCAATTATTTCCCGCACAAACATAGCTCCTTTGTTCCAGAGTATGTCCATCAATTCTTCTTCACGGTCTGTTAGTTTATTCATATAGCTGGTTGTAAAATGATGACACCGCAAAGGTAAACTAAATATTTTAGTTACGCAACTAAAATATTTAGTTTTGGAAATGGATCTTCTGTTTGTTGGTAGGTAGGATGAACCTGAATGATCCGGAAGGCATGATTGTGGGTCGCGCCAAGCAGGATGCGCCGCTCGTTGCCGACGTTGAAGCAGCCATGCGAAAGTTATCATACATTCAGATAGCGTTGACAAGAGGATGTTTTCAAAACGAAGCATCCTTTTTTGCCGTGCGACCTTAAACGGCGAATAATAATGGATTGCGGGGAGAAAATGCAAACTGATGTCAGATGATTGGAGATTAATGTATATATTTGTGAGAATGTCGGAAAAAATAAAGTGATGAGATGAAACGATTGCAGGTTATTGTACTGTTTGTCATAGGATTGTCGGTAATGGTATTACCGGCACATGCGCAACTGATGAAAAAGGCTGAGGAATTGCTCAAGACGGTGCAAAAAGAGACACGGACCGACTCTCTGAATGGCGCGTCAAGCGACACACTAAGCATTGAAGAGCGACTTCGCGAGGACTCAGTGAGGTTTCAGGAAATGGCGTTACAGATTCAGGAGATGAAACTCAATGAAATACTGCTACGTTCTCAACTCGAAGCAACCCAGATGTCAGACTCTCTGAGACTTGCCGAGCAATTGAGTAGAATCGACTCTCTGCGTGCTGTGACGAAGGGTGTTCCGGTGATAGTTGAAGGTGACACACTGTTTACTCTATATGCCGAGCGCGGTGGCTACTCGGCTTTTGACCGGGCTGAAATGATTACTGACGTACTTGCCAAGATAGGTAAGGACCGGAGCGTACGCGGCGACACAATCCATCTGCTTGAGAATCCTGACTGTATCGACATAATGTATGGTAACAAAGTTATTGTAAGCATTACCGAGCAGGATGCTCTCTGGCAGGGTGTTACGCGAAAAGAACTTGCAGCTCGCTATGTGCCGATACTTTCTGCTAAAATAGAAAGTCTCAAAGAGGGATATAATCTTCTGGAGATTGCCAAGCGTGCGGCATTGTTTATTGCGGTAATTGTGGTACAGTATATACTGTTCAGGCTTACGAATTATCTGTTCAGAAAGCTACGCCGCCGGATAATACGCTTCAAGCGGCAGCGCCTGAAGCCGGTGATAATCCGCGACTACGAGCTGCTCAATACAAATCTTCTGGGCAGAATGCTTATTTTTCTCAGTAATATTCTCCGATATATTGTGCTGTTGGTTCAGCTTGCGTTCACAGTACCGATTCTGTTTGCCATATTTCCTAAGACCGAAAAACTTGCCCTTAAGATATTCCTATATATTATCGATCCGATAAAGATGGTTTTACGGTCTATTGTTGATTATATTCCGAATCTGTTCATCATCATAGTGATATGGTACTGCATAAAATATATAATCAAGGGCTTGCGGTACATCACCCATGAAATCAGCAACGAAAAACTGAAAATAGCCGGATTCTATCCGGATTGGGCGCGACCCACGTTCAATATAGTGCGGTTTCTGCTATATGCTTTCATGATCGCTATGATTTATCCCTATCTCCCGGGATCGAATTCAGGAGTTTTTCAAGGCATTTCGGTGTTTGTCGGTCTTATCGTATCGCTCGGCTCAAGCACTGTTATCGGCAACATCATAGCCGGACTGGTAATCACTTACATGCGTCCGTTTAAGATCGGCGACAAAATAAAACTGAACGATACAACAGGAAACGTGATTGAAAAGACACCGTTTGTTACACGCCTGCGCACTCCGAAAAACGAGGTGGTTACTATTCCCAACTCTTTCATAATGTCTTCGCATACGGTCAATTACAGTGCGTCTGCTCGGCAGTTCGGGCTAATAATCCATACAACGGTGACAATCGGCTATGATGCACCGTGGCGTCTGGTTCACCAGCTGCTTATCAATGCAGCGCGGATTACACCGGGTGTGCTTGAACATCCGAAACCGTTTGTGCTTGAAACCGAATTGCAGGACTATTATCCATGCTATCAGATCAACGCCTATATCAAGGATGCGGACCGTCAGGCACAAATCACATCGAATCTCCACCAGAATATCCAGGATATCTTTAATGAAGCCGGTGTTGAAATCATGTCACCTCACTACTTTGCGAAACGCGACGGCAGTGCTTCCACTATTCCGGAAGATTACCTCCGCAGCGAGTGATCAGTCAGGAATCATACTTCGGATATTACAGAAGCCGGAAAAGTAAATAAATGATTATACGTTGAATAGGAAGTGCATTATATCACCGTCCTGCACGACATATTCCTTACCTTCCACTCCCATTTTTCCTGCTGCTTTGACAGCGGCTTCCGAGCCGAGGGTAACATAGTCATCATACTTTATGACCTCCGCGCGAATGAATCCTTTTTCAAAGTCTGTGTGAATCACTCCTGCGCATTTGGGTTCCGTGACAAGCAGGATGCAGCCCTGATAGCCGATGTAGAAGCCGCCATACAGAAATAAACTACCATAAAAATATGTAAATGAGTAGGTTGTGATTTTCACAGCCTCCTTTTGTTATAACCCGATTGCATGATTTTGAAAAAATATCTATTTTTGCAGCGCAGACCACAAAGCAGAACGCCAAAGGCATAGGGAAAGCTCAACTGAGTCAACCATTGTCAGGGTTATGCGGGAGGGTCGGCGGACATAATTAAAGCGTTTACTTTACGCTCTTTCTTGACGGTTAGAAATCTGGAAAATTTCTTTGGTAAAGTCAGGGATGCAGCAGACGGTAGATGACTTATGTGGATATGTTTATCTTATTGTAGCAAGCACGCGAGTGAGGGCTATGATATTATATACATATTACTGCGTGAGGTCTCTGCAAGTTTGCTCGTTCTACTTTACCGGGCAATTCCAGAGCCTCTAACCGTGGAACGAGCAACAGTACGGCTCTCACGCTTTTTTTTTATAAATTAATAGCCAATGAGGAGTGCCCAAAGGCAGGAATATTAATATGGATTTTAGCGAAAAAGAAATTAAACATCTCTTTCCTATTTATGTAAAAGAACACAAAGACCAAATTAAGTATTTTAAAGGGGCACAAGAAGTAACCCCGACTTCTGTAGAAAAATGCGTTGTATTGAATCTACAGCCAGGAAAATTTGGAGGCGATTGTAATTACCATTTAACCCTTGATCTTGGAGATGTATTCATTAATGGAATGGGAACCCGAATGACTGGAGATGCTTACGTTTCTGTTGGTTTTGATGTGATTGATTCAAAAGCTGTAGAGAAAATCAATTCCATACAGGATAATAGAATCAACATTAAAAACCTACATTGAAGATGGCTGTCGGGAGTTTACCTAATTACATTAAAGCGTTGAATAATCAACCTGTTAAAAACGGATATGTCCGCTTTTACAGAGGTCATGCGTGCAATAAATGGAATCTTGAGCCATCTTTACTAAGAGCCGGAAATGAAAACCTTTTAGAAAAAGAGACTGAATTAATTCAAGAGCTGCACATTCACTATCCGGAAATTTTTAAAGATAGTGAAAACATATTTGAAGACTTAGTTATCGCTCAACATTACGGTATTCCAACTCGATTATTGGATGTCACATCAAATCCTTTAGTCGCACTATATTTTGCAATTACAAATATTCCTCCCAAAGCAGAAAATCCGGAAGTGCTTATTATAGACATCCCCAAAGATGTGGTAGTATATTATGATAATCAAAAAGTATTAGATGATCTTAATAATGTTATACACTCGGAAGGTAAGCCACTCCATTATCCAATAGCCTGCATTAAAGCTCGCTTGAATAATCCAAGAATAGTCAGGCAGAGTGGCGCTTTTTTACTCCTGTCAGAAAAGCACGATAAAAGAGAGGTGGTCATTGAGCATATAGAATTATCAAAAAACAATATAAGGAGACTTTTTACTCAATTAGCAGGATTGGGTATAACAACTCAGTCTCTATTCCCAGAGCTATCTCAATATGCGTTATGCCTAAAAAATAAAGAAATTGAATTATAACTAAATAATAATCATTTATGGATAAATCAATCAAATTATTAGTTTTGCTTTACTGCCTACTCTCGTCTGCTTATGTCAGAGCATATGTTATTGATGGACTTGAATATGGTTTTTCTCCTGCAACTAAAGAAGCTTCAGTGGTAAGAGGTTGTGATGGTGATATTACTATCCCTTCTGAAATAGAATATGAAAAAAACAAATATACAGTAATTTCAATCGCTGCAGGGGCATTCTCCTATTGCTCGGGACTGACATCCATTACCATCCCCAATTCGGTCACATCAATCGGATCTGCCGGTTTCACCTGATCCTGCGGACTCGCCGAAGTGCCAATACCAAATTCGGGCACGGCTATCGGAAATAACTGTTT
>CAMWYV010000071.1 GCA_947178565.1 uncultured Porphyromonadaceae bacterium
ATTATAGAAAATAACTTCAGTCCAGATATAAATTTTTCTGTTGTCTTTTGCAAAAGTGATATAACCGAGCGGATAATTTATAGCACGGAAAAGCACTCCGAGTCCCATCCAGCGTATAAGACCGGTGATATTTTCAAATTGATGAGTGAGCAGCAGGCGTATGAGCAGCGGCGCTGTAAGTATCATGCCAATCACAATGGGGGTGACAATATATGTGAGGAGAGTAATCTGCCGGTTGGCAAGATCACTGACATAGGAGTTGTCGGAAATATTTCTTGATAATCTCGGCAAGTAATCGACCGCCATGGCACTGAAAACGATGCCGACATATTGCATGGTGATGGAGTTTGCCGCCTGAAAGTACCCGCCATTTTCAATGTCGCCGAATGAGCGGATGAAAAGATTGATAAAATAAACAGAACCGGTAGTGACAAGATTGCCGACAACCAGAATGAGCCCGAGGGAGAGGAGTTTCCGCACAAGCGGGCGATTGGATGAAAGACTTTCTCTGTTTTTATGTGGGATACGGCATTTTTTTAGTGTATGTGAATAGAAAAAATACATTGCGGCAGACATACCGATAATAGCCGGAACAATGCCGTTGATCCCAAATAACCAGTAGAGGGGTACTCCGATAAGAAGTCCAGCCAGTGCCGATACAAGTGATGCGCGTGAAAGTTTCCTGACCTCATGCAATCCTTGAAGAACTGAGAGCTTTCCGGCAGCGGCAATCGAGAAGAATAGAGATAGTGACAGAAACATGAAGGAAACAGTGCTTGAATAGTTTCCGAATGTTATCCGACTGAGCAGCGGAGAAAGGGCGAAGCATACAAGCGCACCGAATACGGCACTCCATAAGATAAGTTTAAGCGCAACAGTTATTACACGTGAAAACTGAGAATCATCCTGCCGGCTTGAAGAAATTTCCTTGACAATGGCGAGGTTGAGCCCGAGTGAGCCGAAAATCTGAACGGTACCTGTCGCTGAGTTAAACAGGGTATTGATACCCATACCCTCAGGTCCCAGAAACATAGCCACGAGTTTACCGCGGACAAGAGTAATGAGTACCTGTAATATCTGTATTCCGCCAAAGAGGGATATACCTTTGAGGATACTCTTGTCGCTATTGTCAATATTCTCCTCCATTTACTCTTTGACTTGCCAGTTGTTTATCAGCTTTACGATTATGCGGGCTTCATCGGTAGTGAGAACAGGTGAGATCGGCAGAGAAAGCTCAGTGCGGTGAATATTTTCCGTAACAGGCAGTGACATTCTGCTCCATTGCGGCATACACTGCTGATGATGCGGTGGAATAGGATAGTGTATGAGGGTCTGTACTCCGTTATCTTCAAGATATTTCTTCAATTCATCGCGATATGGCGTGAAAACGGGAAAGATATGATATACATTCTGCCCTCGCGGAGCCTCTGACGGAATGGTTATCAACGGATTTCTGATGCCGTTGTTATAAATGTCTGCAATTTCCATTCTGCGTGCATTATCTTCGTCAAGATACGGGAGTTTGATAGATAGAATCGCCGCCTGCATCTCGTCCAGCCGCGAATTACGCCCGATGTAGTCAAAGACGTATTTGGCAGATGAACCGTAATTAGTCAGAGCGCGTACAGTCCGGGCAAGCTCGCCATCATTTGTGGTGACGGCTCCACCATCTCCGAGTGCTCCGAGGTTTTTACCCGGATAAAAACTGTGAGCGGCAGCATTTCCGAGATTACCTGTGCGCTTTTCGCCAAATCTGCACCCGTGTGCCTGAGCATTGTCTTCAATGAGCAACAGGTTATTCCCGGAACATATATCGGCTATCTCCTGCGAATATGCGCATCTGCCATACAGGTGAACAATAATCAGGGCTTTGGTTTTATTTGAAATAGCGTCTTTGATTTTTCGCGGTGAAATCTGTAGGGTTTTGCGGTCCGGCTCGACAGGTACCGGAGTAAGCCCTGCCTGTATAACGGCTATGATTGTTGCAATGTAGGTATTTGCGGGTACAATAACTTCATCACCGGGAGCAAGTTTGCCGAGTTCAATATATGCCTTGAGAATCAGATATATGGCGTCCAGACCGTTTGCACACCCCACACAGAAGCCGGTGCCAATATATTCAGCAAATTTCCGCTCGAAGTTTTCAACCTCCGCTCCGAGAATATATTGACCTGAGGTAACAACACGATTTACGGCATCGGTGATTTCATCAGAGTGCAGCTCTGTGTTTTTTTTCAAATCAAGAAATTTAATCATCGGAGGGATTTTCGCCGTTCTAAAAATTCGGGATATTCGCTGATATAGTCATCGGGATTGAACAGCTCTGATGCCAGCACCATACAAAGCGCATCGGGAGAGAACCTATGGAGTGTACGCCACACTCCAAGCTGAACTTCCACCGGCTTGCCGCCTTCAATAATTGTTGCGGTAGTCTGAGTGGTACCATTGTCAAGGTCAATATCAAATTTCCCCTGAAGAGCATAAATCATCTGTGATGTGGCGAAATGGGCATGATTTCCGCGACTTTTTCCTGTCGGAATTTCAGCCATGAAATATGCCCGGCGGGGTTTGAAAGGCAGGCTTAGTGAGGTGAGACCGTTGATTGGACCTGCCGACAAAATAATCAGAACGGTTTCAGCGGTTACTGTTAGTGGTAAAGATACCTGAGAGGAAACGAGCAGAGCGGTGTCTATGCCGGTTAATTTTTTTCCGGCAATAATTGTTTCTCCTTTCGGTGCCATTATAAGAGCCGATGCATCGAGGGAAATACTGTCCGGAATATCACCGCCAGACAAGAGATAAACATCTCTGATTTCAAATGGCAGATGAGTCACTTCCTCAACAAAAGTAAGATTACCTCTGCTGTCGCGAAACTCCGGGAGATGAAACAGTTTGAACATCTTAGAAAAAAGACTGTGTCTAATGTGACACAGTCTTTAAACGTAATATATATTGAATTATTATGCTTTGTAAGCGTTGATCTGCTCCGGCTTGAAGTTGGCGATGAAGTCAGCGTGTTTGGTAACTTCAGCCTGTGCGAGTTTTGCATACACCTCAGCGGAGTGAGTGAATGAGTCATTGCGTGTGGCATCGCCGAGAAGGAGGTAGCTCATAATGATAACTCCAGCCATCTCAACGAGGCGACGTGCCATGAAGTCGGAGAATGCGGTATCGTTAGCCTCTACAACAGCCTTGACAGCCTCTTCATAGCGGGCAGTCATAGCAACGAGGGCATCTTTTACCCACTTGAGCTCGGGCTTAACTTCCTTGGCTTCATATTCCTTGATGAGGCTGAGGTATGTGCCGGTGGTGACGTGACGAATCGCAGCCACAACCTGAAGCTGGGTAGTGCCTTCGTATATAGAGGTGATACGCGCGTCGCGATATATACGTTCGCAGGCATAGTCTTTCATGAAGCCGCTGCCACCGTGAATCTGGATGCAGTCATAGGTATTCTGATTGCAGTATTCACTACCCATTCCCTTAACGAGAGGAGTGCAGGCATCGGCGAGTTTGCTGTAATACTTGGCTTCTTTTCTTTCCTCGGGAGTGAGTGTGCGCTCTTTCGCGATATCATCATAGATTTTATAGACATCCACAAATCTTGATGTTTCGTAGAGTAGCGCGCGAGAAGCGTCAAGTTTAGCTTTCATCACAGCAAGCATCTCATAAACCGCCGGGAACTCAATGATAGCCTTGCCGAACTGCTTTCTGTCTTTTGCATAGGCGAGTGCCTCGCGATATGCTCTTTCGCTGATTCCGACGCTCTGGGCGGCGATGCCGAGACGGGCACCGTTCATAAGTGCCATCACATACTTGATGAGACCGAGACGGGGTGAACCGCAGAGTTCTGCAGGTGCATTCTTATAGGTGAGTTCGCAAGTCGGTGAGCCTTTGATACCCATTTTGTTTTCGATACGACGAACGTCAACACCGCCGTTGCGCTTGTCGTAGATGAACATTGAAAGACCGCGACCGTCTTTTGTCCCTTCTTCAGAACGAGCGAGAACGAGGTGAATGTCGCTGTCACCGTTAGTGATGAATCGTTTTACACCGTTGAGCACCCATGTACCATCTTCTTTCTTTGTAGCTTTGAGCATAACGCTCTGAAGGTCAGAACCTGCATCGGGCTCGGTGAGGTCCATAGACATAGTCTCTCCCTGACAAACACGCGGGATATATCTCTGTTTCTGATCTTCGTCAGCAAATTCGTAGATAGTCTCGGCGCAGTCCTGAAGTCCCCAAAGGTTTTCAAAACCGGCATCAGCACGGCTAACGATGTCAGCAGCCATGATGTAGGGAGTGATGGGGAAGTTGAGACCACCGAGACGGCGAGGCATCGCCATGCCCATGAGTCCTGCCTTTTTGCAGAGCTCAAGGTTTTCCTGAGTGCCGGCAGCATAAGTTACTCTACCGTTTTCAACCTTTGGTCCATCGTGGTCAACGCTCTCGGCATTTTCAGCGATTTTACCTCCGCAGATATCACCGACAATTTCAAGAACCTTGTCGTATGAATCCATAGCGTCCTCGAAGTTTACGGGTGCGTAGTCAAATTTTTCAGCATCGGTGTAGTTGCGTTCCTTCAGCTCTACGATTTTCTGCATCAAAGGATGAGAAAGGTGATGCTTGAGATCGGGATTATCAGTATAAAAATTAGCCATCTTGCTTTAATTTTTTAATTTTATTGCTTTGTTACAGTCACTCCGATTACATAAAAATGCGGAGTATCCTTGAGAATATCTGACGACAAGTCAGGGGCTATTTCCGATTCACCACAGAAACGTATGACGTTGAATTTCTGATCGTACCAGGCTGATCCAAGGAGCACCAGCGGAGTAAATTCATTTTCTTTCCATAGGTTTGTGGTAAATGGACGGGTAGAATACCGGTAAAGCGGCGTGGGGCTACCTGGAAAGAATATGGGGTGAAGCTCGAGTTGAATTATTGTGCTACCCTGTTGGGGGAGGTTCACAGAAACACGAATATTCTTACCACCTTTGATGTTGTCAGTTTCAGGAAGGAATCCGATGTTAATCTTCTCATCAGCTGTATATATGCCTTTTTCGGCATCATACATATCTTCTCTTTTAATACTATTGCGGTCTTCCTCACTAAACTCAGACAACATTGTGCGGTTGCTGAATGTACGGGGCCATCCCGATACATTGTCATTAATCAGGCTGTCTCCCTCATATTCGCGAACCGTCACGGTAATGGTGTATTGATTATCGATGAGGTCGGAAATATCAAATGAGTACAGCTCGTAGCCGGCGTCACGTAGAAGAGCCGCATAGTCGCTGAGTGTAGAGTCAACAGGTTTGAGTACATCCGCTTCAGCACTGACGGTAATCAGTGTTGTTAAAAGAAAAGCGAGAAGTTTAATGTGGACTGACATAACAAAATATTACTTGGAGTTTTTCTTGTAATATTTAATCAGTTTGGGAATAATATCTTCGGCATTTCCGGTGATTACATAGTCGGCAATATCGTTGATGGGAGCGTTCGGGTCATTGTTGATAGAGATAATCATGGCGCTATCCTGCATACCGGCGATGTGCTGAATCTGACCTGAAATACCGCACGCGATATAAAGTTTTGGACGTACGGTCACACCGGTCTGACCGATCTGGCGGTCATGTTCAGTAAATCCGGCGTCAACAGCCGCACGGCTTGCACCAACCTCAGCTCCAAGTGTATCTGCAAGTTCAAAAAGAAGGTCAAAGTTTTCTTTAGAACCCATTCCGTAGCCACCGGCAACAATGATGGGTGAGTTTTTGATGTTAACCTTTGATTTTTCGATGTGGCGGTCAATGATTTCCGCAACAAAATCCTCGGGTTTTACATATTTCTTAACGTCGAGGTTAACGACTTTGCCTTTGTGGTCTTTGTCGTGAATCTGCTTTTTCATCACACCTTCGCGCACTGTTGCCATCTGAGGGCGGCAGTCGGGGTTAACGATTGTAGCAACGATATTTCCACCGAATGCTGGACGAATCTGGTAGAGAAGGTTTTCGTATTCCTTGCCTGTCTTGGGGTCTTTGTGATTACCGATTTCAAGTGCGGTACAGTCGGCGGTGAGACCGCTGTGGAGACATGACGAAACACGGGGACCGAGGTCACGACCGATGCAGGTTGCACCCATGAGGCAAATCTGGGGTTCAATTTCCTTGAAGAGATTGATGAGCACGGATGCGTGGGGATTTGAAGTGTAGGGGTAGAGTTTTTTATCCTCTACCTTATATACGGTGTCAGCACCGTACTTAATGATTTCTTTTTCAATATCCTTGAGGTTGTCCCCGATAACTACCGCTTCGAGCTTAACACCGAGAGTGTTTGCGAGCTGACGACCTTTTGTGAGGAGTTCGAGGCTCACATCGGCTATCTTGCCGTCCTCATACTCACAATATA
>CAMWYV010000072.1 GCA_947178565.1 uncultured Porphyromonadaceae bacterium
AACTCATTACCTTCCTTGTAATTGACCACAATCTAGACGATATCAAAAGCGCCGACTACCTGATAGATATGGGTCCCGAAGGTGGCGCTGCCGGTGGTATGATTATTGCCGAAGGTACCCCTGAGAAGATTGCTGCCGGAGATTCACCTACAGCTCCATTCCTCCGAGATGAACTTAATAGCCGGTTGGGACAATAAAAACACTGTAGATGCTAAATCTTGGCTTTTGGGGCGGTCGTTTGGAATTCTTTACGATACCAGGGAGTTGAGTAAGCAATGTCTATAAAGTCTTTCTTGCTCCATGCTAGCTCGCTCAAAGCTAACATATCCACTGCCAGAGGCTTGATTCCGTCAATAAAGATTGTATTTTTCCCACACAATATATCTTTAGCTTTATCGCTGCCATTGCCAAAGAAGAGCACCTGGTTTTCAGCCGTAAACTGCGAGTAGCTTTCCGTATTAAGAACCATCGGTTGCGGTTCAAGGAGAGGCTCGAGAGCCATATCATACACGGCGGTGAACACCTCCATACGGCGTGCATCGATCATAGGTGCAAATAAAGCTCCCTCAGGAATATCCGTGCCTGAAAACATCACCGACACAGCAAGAAGTTTAAGAGTATCAATACCTATTAGAGGAATACCGAGCGAATAGGCAAGCCCTTTTGCCTCGCTCAATCCGATTCTCAGTCCGGTATAGCTGCCGGGACCCATAGACACAGCTACCGCATTGAGGTTCAAGCCCAATTCAGCCGCACGGTCAATGCAGTCTTTGATAAAACCGCTCAGAAGAGACGCGTGGTTTCTACCCGTAAAATCTTCACGATGAATGAGTATATCCCCATCGGCGGTCAGAGCGGTAGAACAAACGTCGGTTGATGTATCAATATTTAGTATTACTGCCATATTTATCGTATTTTTATTGCAAAATTAGGAGATTTCAAGGTTTATATAGTACATTTGTGAAACAAAAATCACAACCATGATCTTATCTATGACAGGTTTCGGCAAATTTGTAGCCGAAGCAGATGACAAAAAAATATCCTGCGAAATCAAATCGCTGAACAGCAAGCAGCTTGATATGGCTGTGCGCATCCCCTCATCTTTCAGAGACAAAGAGCTGGAAATACGAGCATTAATAGGACGTATTCTTGAGCGTGGAAAGGTAGATGTGAATATTTTCTTAGAAACGACAAAGTGCGATGGAGCCGCCAGATTCAATACTCCCCTGCTGGAATCATACAAGCAGCGCATCGTTGAACTGTCGAAAACTCTCGGTATTCCAGAACCCGCTGACTGGTACTCGGTTCTGATGCGTATGCCGGACATTCTAAAATCTGAAAACAGCGAAGAGCCTAAAGAAGCTGATGTAACTATGCTGCTTACCGCCGTAAAAAACGCTTCGGAGGCACTTATGGCTCACCGCAGGAGCGAAGGTGAGCGACTGGAAGAATTTTTTACCGGGCGCATTGAGCGAATCACCGAGCTCCTTGCTCAAGTGCCCGCTTATGAGATGGAGCGTGTTAACAAAATCAGAACCCGGATCGAGGAAAATCTGAATCGTCTCCCAGCTGCTGAATACGACAACAGCCGCCTTGAGCAGGAGATGATTTACTATATCGAGAAACTTGACATCAACGAAGAGAAACAGCGCCTTACCCAACATCTGCGCTACTTCATGGAAACCATGGCAGGTGCCCCGGGACAAGGCAAGAAACTCGGCTTCATAATTCAGGAAATGGGTCGTGAAATCAACACCCTCGGCTCAAAGAGCAATCATGCCGAACTCCAGAAGCTCGTTGTGAAAATGAAAGATGAGCTTGAGCAGATCAAGGAGCAGGTGCTCAATGTAATGTAAACACCACAAACTTATAATACGTATGACACAACCGGGACAAGGCAAAATCATTATCATCAGCGCTCCGAGCGGTTGCGGCAAGTCCACCATCATCAATGAGCTTCTGCGACGTGGAGAAATTGACCTCGCATTCTCAGTTTCCGCCACAAGCCGTCCTCCCAGAGAGGGAGAAAAGCATGGAGTGAATTACTACTTCCTCACTGAGGATGAGTTTCGCAAGGCAATTGCCGATGGTGAATTTGTAGAATACGAAGAGGTATATCCCGGTAGATTTTACGGCACACTCCGAAGCGAGGTAGAGCGTAAATGCGCCGAGGGACACAATGTCGTGCTCGATATAGATGTGAAAGGCGGAGTGAATGTCAAGAAAATGTTTGGCGACCGTGCCTTGAGTCTGTTTATTCTGCCCCCTTCGGTTGCGGAACTGAAACGTCGCCTCGAAGGCAGAGCAACCGACTCACCGGAAGCTATTGCTGAAAGAATAGGAAAAGCCGAATACGAACTTTCGTTTGCCAAAGACTATGACAAGAAGGTTGTCAATGACAGACTGGATGAGGCTGTAAATGAGACCGACCGCATCATCAAAGATTTTATCGCCTCCTGATTTGCAACAGATGAAAACAGTCGGACTATATGGCGGCTCATTCAATCCGGTACATATCGGTCACCTGATTGTCGCCTCATATATAGCGCAGTGGACTGAAACAGATGAAGTGTGGCTGATGCTTTCACCACTCAATCCATTTAAAACCCTGGATCCTGAACTTATTCCTGCGCAACAGCGCGAGGATATGCTCAGACTTGCCGTCGAGCAAAACGACATCCTTTCGATATGTGATGAGCAACTTGATATGCCTATGCCATCCTACACTATTGACACTCTTGATGCCCTATCCGCCACTCATCCGGATATTTCGTTCAGATGCATAATCGGTAGCGACAGTTGGCTCGGATTCACCGGTTGGAAAGATTGGCAGCGGATCATAAATGAATACGGAGTGATTATTTATCCACGTCCTGGTTATCCTATTGACGAGCATTCCCTACCTGACGGCGTGATTATCGCCAATGCCCCTGGGATAGATATATCAAGCACGTTTATACGCAACGCAATCGCTGCCGGAAAAGATGTAAACTACTTTGTGCCATCAGCGGTTTACCGTTATATCAGATCAAATAATCTTTACATCAAATAATATGTCAAATCACGGACTCAGCAACAACTCTCTCGCCTTTATAGCTCTGTGCAACGAATATTGCTCGGCAATCGAGCAGGCATCAACCGCAGAACCCACTGAATTTACAGCGAATATGATACGTCTTTTGCCCCGTCTTTATATCACTGCAAATGACCTCAAAACCGAAGAGCCTATTGAAAACGAGGGCTATATAGATCAGGTGCTCGATGAGGAAAGCTACGAAACCGTGCGCCGTAATCTTGAAACCGTTTTCGGAGCTGACGACACCTATCTTGAAGTATTTGAAGAGGATATGAAATATTCTGAAACTCCTATAGCTACGAGCGTATCGGAAGGACTCGCTGATATTTTCCAGTCGCTCTACAATTTTGTCGAGATGGTGCGCGAGGCAATTCCCGAAAATATACCCGGAGCAATAGCGGCGATGAAAGAGGATTTTAACAACTACTGGAGTCAGATTCTCTGCAATGTCATGCGTCCGCTTAACAATATCTACCACAATCCCGAAGAAATTTAATACCGTATTATTATGGCTATGGAAAAAACCGATAATTACGTGAATGACCTCATGCGGTTTCTTGACCGCTCGGTAGTAAACTTTTATGCGACAGACACTGTGCGCCGCCGCCTTGAAGAAGAAGGATTTACCGCACTCGATCCCAGAGAGTCCTGGACTATCGAACCGGGAGGCAGATACTACATGTCCAAAAATGATTCAGCGATTTTTGCCTTCGTTGCCGGAGAGGATGGAGCGGATGCCGGATTTAAAATCATTTCAGCTCACAGTGACTCACCTGGCTTCCGAATCAAGCCAAACTGCGAGATGATATGTGAGGGAGGTGTGGTAAAACTCAACACCGAGGTATATGGGGGACCAATTCTTTACACCTGGTTTGACCGTCCGCTGTCACTCGCCGGCAGAGTGATTCTACGCTCATTCGACCCCCTGAATCCGGTGACCCGTCTGGTAAAATTCGACCGTCCTCTGCTCACCATTCCTCACCTCGCCATTCATTTTAACCGCGCGGTGAATGAAGGCAACCCACTTTCAAAGCAGAAAGATATGCTTCCTGTGCTCGCTCTCGACTATAATTCACCAACTGGAGATAAAGACATCATTCTCAGCCTGATTGCGGAAGAACTCGGTGAGGAAAAAGATAATATTCTGGATTACGACCTGAGCCTGTATGACACAACACCCGCATGCCGCACAGGATTGCACGGTGAATTTATAACCTCAGGAAGACTTGATGACCTCAGTATGGTACACGCGGCTATGACCGCTCTGCTTGATAGCGACAATATGTCGATGACAAGGGTTATGGCGGTGTTTGACAACGAAGAGACCGGAAGCGGCACAAAGCAAGGAGCTGCCTCTCCTGTTCTCGACCATCTTCTGAGGAGAGTCACCGCTGCCCTCGGTGGAAATGATGAGGTATATCTACGTGCTATCGCAAATTCATTTATGGTATCGGCTGACAATGCCCATGCACTTCATCCCAACTATCCGGAGAAGCAGGATCCGACCAATCATCCGATTCCGGGAAACGGTCCTGCCATAAAAATAAATGCCAACTGCAAATACATGACAGATGCTGACAGCGCGGCGGTATTCCGCACCATCTGTGAGAGAGCGGGAGTGCCCTATCAGTATTTTGTGAACCACAGCGATGTTGCCGGCGGATCCACACTCGGAAATATTCTCACTTCTCAGATTGATTTGCGCGGTGTAGATATGGGTGCGGCGATATGGGCGATGCACTCTGTAAGAGAAACAGCCTCGGTGGCAGATCATGATTTCATAATCCGCGCATTCACCGAGTTTTATAACTGCTGAAAATTCCTTAGGAACGGGATACCTTAAAACCGGACTGACTCACCGTCATTTCCACGAATCTTGCTTTAGCATTCGGCGGATTGGCGGTGAGTTCCGCTATTATACGTGCTGCAGCCTCGGCATCTTTGGCTACCATATACAGGTAACCGCCTCCACCGGCACCGGGGAGCTTGTAACCGAGAGTATAATCTTTTATACGGTTTATTATTTCTGCTACAGCCGGAGGTTCTGTACCACTGTCAAGCAACTTATTCTGACTCCATGTGCGCGATACCATTTTACCATACACACCAAAATTATTTCTCTGAATCGCATCCGCCATCTGCAAGGCGTGACCTTTCATCTCGTCTAGAAGTTCAAGGCGCTCTCCTGAATTCAGGAACATTCCACGCACGATTTCAGAGAGGATATTCTTTGCCGTTCTGGTAAGTCCCGTGTAATACAGCAAGTGGCATCCGCTGTATTCGGGAGAATTAAACAGTCTGTCCGGCAACCAGCTTACAAGAGGTCGCTGCTCATAACCTTCCTCGGTTTGAAGGAGTTTCACTCCCCCAAGCACACCCCCATATTGATCCTGCCAGCCGCCTCCGGTGGTGAGAAGCTGCTCAAGCGCGAGAGTGCGTGAACAGATTTCATTTTCATCCCAGGCTAGCCCGGCAAAATCAGACAGTGCTCCAAGTACAGTTGCAGCGAGTATAGAGCTGGTGCCAAGTCCCGAGCCCGCCGGAATAGCGCTCAGTAGAGTAATTTCTATACCTGCTCCGAATTGCTCAAGACGCTCTTTGAGGGAAGGTGCGGCAGAACGGCTGAATCCTGCAAGCACAAGTGCCGCTTTGGGAATCGAGAACGGAGATCCTACTTTATTAAACTGATACAGCGTATCGAAGTCTGTCACATCTTCTACCGCTCCGAGGTCAATAGAGCGTAGAACTATTTTTCTGTCAGAAGTAGGCTTCACATAAACCTGCAACGGAGGCTGACCGTTCAGCTCAATCGCCATATTGACTACATTTCCTCCGGCAAAAAGTGAATACGGCGGTGTGTCGGTCCATCCACCCGCGAGGTCTATTCTCACCGGGCTTCTTGCCCATACTATCTGATCGGAATATACACTCAGGTGTGGTTCCGGTACAGCCGATTTTATTGCTTCAAGCATTTCTTCACGAAGAAGGGCAAATGCGGCAGCCTCGTCTGCCGAGCCATCCACTCCATTATTTAAATCAATTCGTGAACGGAGCATCAGATTGCGTATGCGTGTCATTGCAGAAACCGAAGGAGGAAGAATCTGAGGCTTTTCAAGTGCCAGACCTGAATACGCTTTGGCGGTATCATCAAGATCAAGTTGATAGAAAATACTGCGTTCATGATTACTTGCAAGAAGATTCCAATCCAATTTGCGGAAAGCCTCTCTCTGAGCATACAGTCTTTCGAGATTAGCCATCGCCGATATTTCATCAGCCGATATTTTTCGTGAGGAGGAATATAGTCT
>CAMWYV010000073.1 GCA_947178565.1 uncultured Porphyromonadaceae bacterium
AGATATTGCGCGTCAACAGTGAGATCAAATTCTTTAGCATAAGACAAAAAAGAGCCCTTCACGCTTACAGGATAGATGACCTTTAAAGGTAAGGCAATAATTGAACCAAGTGGTTCCGTTGTTTTAATATTAACGGCAATAGTAATGCTGTCGTCGGCAGCAGCGACATGAACCGGATGAGGCACTAACTGAGGAAGCAATTGATTACCAAGCCGCTGCATGGAAGTTGTAAGACTGGATAATCTGTAATCGCCGGAAATTCTTGCATCGGCAATATCACTTTTGAGAGAAATGGAGCGCAATGAACCGTCACTATCCGCCAACAGGATTATATCTCCGATTTTTGATTCCGAGCCGTCAGGATTGCGCACCGTTAGCGATTCTACATCAACTCTCCCCACGATATCATCAATCGCACTCCATTCCAGATCAATGACTCCGGTTCCTGACAAAATTTTATCAGCAAGCACGCCGGTGATTCCCAGCATTCCGGGCGAAAGTTCTACGATTGAAAAATCTGTGCTGAGAGTCTTTTGTTTTCTTGACCGGGCAAACTCCGCTTCTATATCAAATGACAGTCCGGGATTGTGTGAAGTAACTATGCCATTGTATGTATCTCCTCCATAGCCTACCGTGACTACCAGATTTTCCATAGTGCGCCCGGCATATTCAACTGATGTCACCTTGAGATTAGCCGATCCGGACATATTTCCACCTAATAATCTTCCTTCACCGGTAAGAGATGCATTAATATTACCGAATCTTCCTAAAGCAGTTGTTGTAGAATCAAATAACTGTGTGCCTTTAATATCATCGAAATCAGCAGAAAATTCATAGCCGTTCACCTTACCGGATACCATCGTAGCTTTTGCACCGGCAGTCACAGCACCTGCATCACACAAAAGAGTGGCGGAGCAATGTGCCGACTGACCGGTCATTGCTGCCTCACCAAGAATATCTATCTTGCCCAGATTTGCTATCAATCTGCTTGCAATCGGGGTGAGATTTGAAAATTTACTTATAATCTCCTTAAATTCAGGATTGTTACATCCCATACTGAATCTCGGAATAGAAAATTCAGGAGTCCCGGACTTTGTTAAATTATTAATGTATCCGTTTCCTCTGAGCCATAGCGACTCAGATTTATCGGCAATTTCAAGTTCTTTGATCTCCATGGCATCTACTGTGCCTCCAATACTGAGTTTCATCTCCATAGGCATAGAGATATTTTTCAACTGAGGCAGTAATGCACTGAAATCAGATAGAGTGACTACCGATTCCGGTTTCACCACAATATTAATATTGCGTGATGAAAGATTTTCTTTGATGCTGTTAAGTGTGGGATAAATGACGCGTATATTATCAAAAGCTATATGAGTATTAGGTAAAGCGATATCCAGCCCGTTGACAGAAGCTGCGGTGTCTGTCACAACAAATGTACCGTCAAGACCTTTGAGAGTAAAACCGGACTGTTCGGAGAGCGCAAGCCGTTGCAACACAACCCGGAAATTATTGTTAGCGATTCTCGGCAAACGCAGATCAGCTCTTAAATCCGATATATGGATGTGATTTTTGTCAAATCCGGTCGAATCAAGTGCTTCAGAACACACATCATAACTTAATCTTGACCGACGAATCACTACTGTATTCACCCGAAAATCAAATTTAGCCGACGGCTTGTTTTTGTCTTTCGGGGAAAGAGCATCTATAATTGGCTGAATATTTAGCGGAGATGAAGGCTTATTTCTTGTCAGCCTTGCATCCAGCCCTATTATCTCGGCATAATTCACCACCAGTCTGCGCTTGATAATCAGTCGCGGAATACTCAGACCCGCGCCCAACCTGTCGACGTGAATCACTGTGTCTCCAAGCGAGTCGGTAATCACCACACGTCTTAGAGTGACTCTGCTGAAAGGTGCTATATTCACTGCATCAATGCTCACATCCATTCCGAGCAGAGATGTCAGTTCTTTTTCTGCTTTCCCGCGTATGGAATTCTGAACAGAGGGTATGGAAAAAGCCACATACAGCGATGCCGGCACAAGCACCACCAATAATAGCGACACAACCAGCAAGGCTCTGAATGACTTATATACCCACTTCATTTCCCTAAAATTGCCCTGTTAATACGGATCCACATCATAATATATCACTGCGGAGCGGATGCCGGATAGTGCAGTCTCATGGAATTCTATCAATACCTTACGCAGTATATCTCTCACTTTCTTCATTGAAGCCTCAATTTCAATCTTAAGCATGATTTTGCGTATGTAAAGTGACTGAATCCTACTCACAGCGGGAGTCTGAGGTCCAAGCACCCTGTTTCCGAACAGAGCGCGTAACCGCTGCATATATGCGGCAGCGATATCATCAGCGGTGCGGCTGTCGCGGTGCTTGATATAGATATGAATTATCCTGGTAAACGGAGGATAAGAGTGAGCTTTGCGCTCCTCAATCTCATAATTGAAGAAACCCGGATAATCATGATTTATGATATAAGAATAAACAGGATGTGAGGGTTGTGCCGTCTGGACACTTACCTTAGATTCATTTGTTCCTCCCCTTCTACCGGCCCTGCCTGCTACCTGCGAGATGGTATTGAATGCTCTCTCGGCACTGCGGAAATCCGGTGAATTTACCAGTGCATCGGAATTAAGCACCACAACTGCACCTACTCCACCGAAATCAAGACCTTTCGTCACCATCTGTGTGCCTACCAGCAGTCTTGACCTACCGCTTGAGAAGTCTTCGATTATTCCCGCATGGCCGTCTTTAGCACGGGTCGAATCAAGATCCATCCTTGCCACGTTGACATCATTCCACTCTGCTTCTATCTCTTCCTCAACCCTTTCAGTTCCATAGCCCACTACTTTCACCGCAGGCTCCTTACATGCCGGACAAGTGACGTGAAGGGGATATCTGGAGCCGCAATAGTGGCACACCAAAGCATCTATGCTCTTATGATATGTGAGAGCCACATCGCATCGCTCACACCGCGGGGTGTATCCGCAACGGGAACATACCGCTACCGGTGCGAAACCTCTACGGTTAATGAACACTATGCCCTGCTCTCCCCTTTTTAGTGCAGACGTGATATTGTCTCTGCTGCTCTGTGCTATCGCACCGCTCATCAGTCCTCTCTGCCGCTGACGGATTGTATCGATAATCTCCACCTCGGGCAGAACTGCATCGCCAAAACGCTCTGTGAGTGATACCAATCCATATTTCCCCGAGGTCGCTTTATAATATGTATCTACCGCAGGAGTAGCACTGCCGAGAAGCACCTTTGCACCATGCATACGCGCCAACACCATAGCGGCATCACGTGCGTTATACCTCGGAGCCGGTTCAGACTGTTTATAAGAACTATCATGTTCTTCATCCACAATCACCAGACCAAGATTATCAAACGGAAGAAATATTGAAGATCGGGCACCGATTATCACGCACGGCTCGGTTTCATTCAGCAGCTTTTTCCATATATCCACCCGCTCGTTATCAGAGAACTTGGAGTGATACACCACCACCTTGTCTCCGAAAATTTTCTGTATTCTGGCAGTGAGTTGCGTAGTCAGCGCTATTTCAGGTACAAGATAAAGCACCTGTCTGCCTTGCCTGAGTACAAAATCAATGAGATGAGTATAAATCTCCGTCTTTCCACTGGATGTCACTCCGTGAAGCAGAGTTACATCATTATCCATCCATGACTTGTGAATCCCATCCAAGGCTACTGACTGTGCCTCACTCAAACAAGGAGGAGCCACAACCGGCATACCGTTATATTTAAACCTGTTTATCTCCTTAAAATAATACTCGATTATCCCCCTTTGTGCAAGAGCTGAAAGAATTGCCGGGGAAACCTCTGCCCGCTCACGCAGAGCCGAAACCGTTACATCTTTAGCTTCTCCACGGTTAAAACCTGTCATCTCAACCAACGCCAGAAGGGCTTTTTCCTGCTTGGGCGCTCCATGCACTGTATCAAACATCAGATGGAGATTATCTTTGTCGCCTGGTGTGCATTTCAGTTTCACACACCTGATGCGCTTGGGCACATATCTCTCAACCAGTTTTTCAGAAATAATCACGGCACCTTTGGAAAGCAACGGTCCTACTGAAGCTCCAACGCCTTTCAGTCCTGTCATCTTTTCAACTTCGCTCACAGAAACCGGTTTTGCCGCATGATCAAGGGCCTGAACAATCATTGATTCCCTTTCTGTAAGTACGGCATCCGGAACCTCGCGGTAGTCCGGTGACAGTTCGATAAATGTTTCACTTTCTATCTTGAGACCGGCAGGTACAGCAGCCTTATAAACATCACCCACACCACAGAGATAGTATTCCGCAATCCATTCCCAAAACTGCATCTGAGGACGCTTCACTACAGGCTCACCGCCATCGAGAGTCAGTCCGATTTCTTTCACTTCAAAAGAGCCGGGAGCAATATCGGTGAGATTTCTGACTATTCCGGTATAATATTTTTTTCTGCCGAAAGGCACTACCACTCTTGACCCGGCACGCACCTGTGCGCCCATGTCAAACGGCACTGAGTAAGTAAATGTGCCCTGTAGCGGCAGTGGGAGGATAACCTCCGCATATCGCATCATTCCCCCGCTATCACTTTTTATTCAGCCCGAGGGCAAAATATCTCCACAGTGGCGCTACCATAAGCGCCTGTTTCATCACATCATCACGAAGAATCTCAAGAAGCTCCTCCTCTGTGAGTATTTTCACTGTTATATCCTCATTTGCATCAAGATGCTGTGCCGAAGTGCGGGTGACACCACGAGCAATATAACAGTACGTGAGATTGTTTGTTACACTCGGATTGCCACTCAGCACCATTCCAAGTTCCCATTCTCCGCCGGTATAGCCGGTTTCTTCCTCCAGTTCACGGCGGGCAGCGGCTTCCGGTTCCTCTCCTTCCTCAACCACTCCGGCACAAAGTTCTATACCCATCTCACCAAGACCGTGACGATACTGCTCAACCATAACATAATTGCCTTCCGGTGTACGGGCTATCACATTTATCCATGCCGGATACTCCAGAATATAAAATTCCGGATTCACTCTGCCGTCAGGCAGTTGCACGGTATCGCGCCTTGCAGTGAGCCACGGACGGCGGAAAAGGTACTCGCTTGAGAGTGTTTTCCACTTTTTTGAATTGTCAGGAGCATATTTCATTTTGTACAGCGAAAGTAGTCCGGGATATTAAGGAACAATCAGCCTCTATGGAGAGGATCCAGCGCTTCTGTTATCTTCGCAAAAATATCATCAATCTCTCCGGAACCAGGAATTGCATGATATTTTCCTTCTTCAAGGTAGAAATCGCGCAACGGTTGAGTCTGAGAATGATATACTTTTAGGCGGTTGGCAATAGTTTCCGGAGTATCATCGGCACGTCCGGTAGCTTTGCCGCGCTGAATCATTCGCTCCATAAGCTCATCATCATCCACCTCAAGCCCAACTACCGCATCCACTTTCTCACCACGCATGGCAAGCATTTCATTGAGCGCCTCCGCCTGAGGAATAGTACGGGGAAATCCGTCAAAAATCACCCCCTTTTCAGTCACCGGATTACTATCGAGTTCATGCTTGAGTATTTCAAGCATAAGATTATCGGGAATAAGATGACCTTTTGAAATATATTCCGATGCAATTTTACCGAGCGGGGTATCATTCTTGATATGTTCACGTAAAACCTCTCCGGTGGAGATATGATGAATACCATATCGATCTATCAGTTTTTCGCTCTGAGTGCCCTTACCGCTGCCCGGAGCACCAAATACTACTATATTAAACATAATATCAGGTAATTAATCCACTAAAACTTAATCATTGTCAACGACCCATATATCTTTAAGATTACGGGCAAGCCCGTCTATATCCAACCCGTAGCCTATGATAAATGCCGGAGGAATATTAAAGCCTATGAAATCGGGATGAATGTCTGCCTTGCATACTTCCGGTTTATGCAGAAGCGTTGCGACTTTCAATGACGCAGGATTCTTTGCCTCAAGATCGGCGAGGAGTTTCACCATTGTTCGACCCGTATCTATAATATCCTCAATAACAATCACATCGCGACCGGATATATCTTCAGTCAGCCCGGCAATCTCCTTAACTGCACCAGTAGATGAGGTGCCACTGTAGCTTTTAAGCCTGATAAAGGTGATTTCTGCATCTATCGTAAGGTTGCGGAATATGTCTGCCGCAAAGGGAAAAGCTCCGTTTAACACACACACCAAAAGAGGCACTTTTTCCTCATAATCGCGGGAAATCTCGGCTGCAATTTCAGCAACACGCCGCTGAATTTTCTCTGACGGAATAAATGGCTTGAATTTTAGCCCTTTATA
>CAMWYV010000074.1 GCA_947178565.1 uncultured Porphyromonadaceae bacterium
CTTGTGCAGTTACGTAATGCTCTGAAAGCAGTAAAACCCATCAAAGAGATTTGCGAGATGGCTGAGAATACCGGTGTGGAATCTATCGGACAGGGGCTTAACCCTTGCTCTGAGGCGGCTAACGCTATCGAAACGACAATAGTGGATGATGCTCCAATCGCACTCGGCCGCGGACCTGTAATCAAATCCGGCGTAAATGCAGACCTTGATGAACTTCGGGAAATAGCTTTCTCTGGTAAGGACTATCTGATGAAGGTACAGGCACGGGAGAGTGAAGCCACAGGAATCCCAAGTCTAAAAATAGGCTACAACAATGTATTCGGCTACTATATCGAAGTGACAAATACCCATAAGAGCAAGGTTCCGCCCGAATGGATTCGCAAACAAACTCTTGTTAACGCTGAAAGATATATCACCGAAGAGCTCAAAGAATATGAGGAGAAAATACTCGGTGCGCAGGAACGCATTGGTATAATAGAAACCAAGATTTATAACTCTTTGGTTGCTGACACCGCCAAATATATCCATGCCATTCAGCAAAATGCCCTTCTCGTGGCTCGCCTGGATGTTTTACTCGCATTTACCCGTGTTTCTCTTGAAAATAAATATAACCGCCCTGTTGTGGATGATTCCCTCGATATTGAAATTGTTGAGGGGCGACATCCTGTAATTGAGAAACAGCTTCCGGTTGGTGAGCCGTATATATCCAACAGTGTAAGCCTGTCAAACAATGGAGCACAGATCATGATGATTACCGGTCCGAATATGTCCGGTAAATCAGCCCTGCTTCGTCAGACTGCATTGAACGTACTTCTCGCTCAGATTGGATGCTTTGTAGCGGCTCAAAGCGCAAAAATAGGTGTGGTGGACAAGATTTTCACCCGTGTGGGAGCAAGTGACAACATCTCGCTGGGTGAAAGCACATTCATGGTCGAAATGACAGAGGCGGCTTCGATTCTCAACAATATGAGTCCCCGTTCACTCATTCTTTTTGACGAGCTCGGGCGAGGAACTTCTACTTATGACGGTATCTCCATTGCGTGGGCAATTGTGGAGTATATTCATGAGTATGGTGATATGAGACCGAAAACTCTATTTGCAACCCATTACCATGAACTCAATGAGATGGAGAAGAATTTCAGCCGGATAGTGAACTATAACGTGTCGGTAAGCGAAATAGACGGTAAGATTGTTTTTCTCCGCAAACTGGTACGTGGAGGAAGCGAACATAGTTTCGGTATCCATGTTGCAAAACTTGCTGGAATGCCGCGGACAATCGTGGAGCGAGCATCAAAAGTCCTGACACAGCTTGAAGGTGCTAACCGCAAGGAAAATAAAGAGGTGATTGAGAAAACTCTCGACAATATCTCCAAAGGCGGTGCCGGACAGATGCAGATGACCTTCTTTCAGCTTGATGACCCGGTGCTCTCGCAAATCCGAAGCGAGATTGTTCAGACAGATATAAACACTCTTACCCCTTTAGATGCCCTGACCAAGCTAAACGACATCAAGAAGATCATTACCGGCAAAGCCTGATGTTTCCCCATGGAAACTCAGCGTTTTTTAGCAAAAAAGGTTTTCATGAGTGCGGCGCATTCATCGGCAAGCACTCCGCTTGTCACTGTTGCCTTGGGATGAAACGGTTTCGCGGTATATGTTGAATAGCCTCTTTTTGCATCGGCTGCACCGTAAACAATCCGTTTGAGCTGACTCCATCCTATTGCACCTGCACACATAAGGCATGGCTCGACAGTGACATAAAGAGTACATTTTTCAAGATATTTCCCTCCCATCGTAGCCTCGGCAGCAGTAATAGCCTGCATTTCAGCATGTGCGGTCACATCATTTAAAGTTTCTGTGAGATTATGACCACGACCTATAACACGTCCGTCACATACTACTACAGCTCCGATAGGCACTTCATCGCTCTCAGCCGCTTTCTCTGCTTCATAAAAAGCCATACTCATGAATTTTTCGTCATCTGTCATAGCAAATCTATTTTAAGACCTTCGTCAGCCGCAATAACACAATCAAACTCCTCTTTAGCTTCACGTAGCATTACTTCAACATCGGCATATCGTTTGGAATAATGACCAATTATGAGCTGCCTGGCACCCGCCTCGCGTGCTATTATAGCAGCCTGACGGGCTGTTGAGTGACCACGCTCCTGAGCCTTGTCAATATTATCGTCAGCATAAGTAGATTCATGATAAATCACATCAACTCCACGGACAGCATCAGCTACACTATGATTGAAAACGGTATCCGAGCAATAGGCATAGCTTATTGCCGGGTCAGCCTCAGTAGTCAGCCGATTGTTTGGAATAACATTCCCGGAAGGGGTTATGTAATCCGCACCGCTTTTAATATCATTCATACGAAACACCGGTACCTGATAAAATTTAACCATTTCTCCATTTATGTGCCTTTGTTTCGCCGTCTCGCGAAATATGTAACCGTAACATGGAACTCTGTGATAGAGAGGGAATGCCTCAACAGTCAATGCATGATCCTCATAAACAATGCCTCCTTCTTTCGGTATAGCCTGAAATTCTATTTCAAACGGTGTTTCTTTGCAGAAATAGTTTACAAAACTCCTAAACAGCTCAAGACCCTGCTGCGGCATCGTCACCGTTACTTTCCCGCCTTTTTGGTGCAATCCCATTGTACAGAGCAAACCCGGCAACCCGAAACAATGATCACCGTGAAGATGGCTCACAAAAATGTGACTCAATCGTTGAAAACTGAGCTTCATGCGTCTCATCTGCACCTGAGTTCCTTCCCCACAGTCTATCATAAACAGTCGGTCACGAAAGTCTATTATCTGACTGGAAGGGTTATGACGTACTGTGGGGGTTGCAGATCCACACCCGAGGATATTAATCTGAAACTTTGCCATCTATGACTAATGCTTCGGCAAGTTGATTCATCGCCTTGCGAGTGGAGTCATTCATCCGGCTCTTGATGGTAATCATCGGCTGAACTATCTCAATATCCGGAAGAGCACTCATCGCTTCAGTCATAAGTTTACCTGCGACGGGAGCCCAGGATCCGTTTTCAATTATCGCAACCCTGCGATTACGATAATTCTTCATCTTAAGATGATGTATGAAATGATGCATCGGTGGAAAAAGAGACGCATCATAAGTAACGGCAGCAAGAACCATTGTGCTCATGCGGAAAGCCTGACTAACCGCCTCAGATAGCTCCTGACGACAAAGATCAAAAGTTACCACGTTCTCCATCCCTTTAGCCCGCAATATATCTGCTAATTCCAAAGCACATTCCTTTGTGCCCCCATAAACCGAAGCATAAGCTACCAGAACACCATCGGTTTCCGCCCTATAGCTGCTCCATATATCATAGAGATTGACATATTTGCCCAAATCCCCGTTAAGCACCGGACCATGTAACGGAGCGATTACCTGTACATCCAATCCCGATATTTTTTTCAGAAGATTCTGTGTCTGTACTCCATACTTTCCTACGATATTAATATAATATCTGCGCGCTTCGCCCACCCATTCATCATCATACTCGGTAGAGCCGAATTTTCCGAAAGCATCAGCACTGAAAAGTACTTTCTCGCTTTTTTCATAGCTGACAAGCACCTCCGGCCAATGAACCATGGGCGCTGTGGAAAACACTATCTCATGTGCACCGATGGATAGAGTATCACCATCTTTCACAGCCATTGTGCGTCCTTCAAAATTATAATCTCCGAAGAACTGGGGGAGCATATTTATTGCCTGCTTTGTGGCAACAAGAGTCATATCGGGAAATTCATCCAGCGCACGCACAATATTTGATGAGTGATCCGGCTCCATGTGATGCACAATAAGATAATCAGGTTTACGGTCGCCGAGTTCAATACGAATCTTTGCGAGCCATTCATCGGCAAAATCGCGATCGACTGTATCAAACAACACTATTTTCGAGTCCATAATGATATACGAATTATACGAAATTCCCTTGGGTACCGGATACTGATTTTCAAACAATTGTATATCGGTGTCATCAACTCCTACATAGCGGATAGAATTACTTATATTATTAGTCATAGCGATATATTTACAAATTCAATTATTGTTTAATAACAAGTTAAATGTATTTTCGGCTTATTCAGGAAAAAGAACTTCGGTACGCAGGTGGTAATTATTTCGAAGTACTTCAAATTTTTCCGGATTTTTTTTCAACGCAACTGAATCAACCAAAGGATTGTATGATGAGGAAATATCCGCGTCAGTTATTTCAGGTGGCAAATACTGCATCTGCGGGACTTCGCTCATGCACAGATTGAATTGAGAGGCAACCTCATGCGCTGCCATATATGAAGCTCTTTGCTTGCCTTGCTGCGAATATCCTGCAATATGAGGCGTAGCAACAGCGGCAATCTCAAGCAGCTCCCGCGATATATACGGCTCCCTCTCCCAGCAGTCTATAATCACCCTGGAAATCTTTCCGGACTCCAGCCCATTCAATAAGGCTGCGGTATCTGTAACAGCACCACGCGCCGAATTTATTATTATCGGTTTACGCCTTAATTCAGCAACAAACTTTAGGTTCAATAAATGATGAGTAGGGAATTCGGTTACTTTAGTATAGGGAGTGTGGAATGTTATTATATCCGCCTCCCGTGCAATTGCATCAAGGCTCACAAAATCTTCTTGTCCATCCATACGCTCACGAGGAGGATCATTCACAATCACACGCATACCGAGTTGATGTCCCCAGTCAGCTACTATTTTCCCAACATGACCGGCACCGATCACACCTAAGCATCTGTCCTTAAGATTTATACCAAGAGAAAGTAATGATGCGAAAACATATTGGGCAACCGCCGGAGCATTACAGCCGGGAGCATTCTTTACCGTGATGCCATTTCTCTCACACCACTCCAAATCAACATGGTCAAGACCTATTGTCGCACTCGCGATCAACGAACACCGGCTCCCTTTCAGCAGATTTTCATCACACCTGGTTCGTGTTCGGGTAACTATCGCGTCAACATCTTTGACCACATCTGCAGTAATATCTTCCGGAGAAAGATATTTAATATCCGCGACATCATCCAACAGTCCTCTGAAATATGGGATTTTATTATCTACTATAATTTTTATACGGTCAGATTCCATACAAAACATCCGATATACAGGGCAATAATAAGCAGTATTACCACATAGGCGCGATTTGACTCAAACAATCTCATAAAAAGTCCCGCCTGCACTGCTACACATATATCCAGAAGCGGTACATATGCCCATATATTTGTAAAGTCTATGATACACAGAGTTCCCGTAACTATCCCCATAAGGCTCCACACACCTGTAAATGCCCGGTTACGTGCGTTGAATGCTATTAAAATTTTCATCAGATTAAAGCATCCAAGAAGGAGACCTATGCCAAGAGTCAAACCGATACACATAAAGGTTGTCATATCCTCACGTGCTAGAAACAGTTCATAAACAATCTCCGGTCGAGGAAGCTGAAACTCGTGCAAAGTCAACAGTCCGAATCCCCATAAAATCCATAAGGGAGTGACCAGTCCAATCAGAGCTGCAACAAAAGTGCGGAAATTCAAACATCTCATCTGGCTCACTCCCACAAAAAAAACAAGGATAAACGGTACAAAAGCATAATCAACCAATGCACCGCACGCCAGCAAGAAAAATATCAAGAAAATTCGGCGCGTTCTCAATGGGGAGAGATATACCGAATATAGCAGATTAACGCACAGCAGAATTACCAATGCAAGAATAATCCCGGTATCAAGAGATACATATAGTTCAGGAGTTCCCGAAACCATAATTGTGAACAGTCCCACAAACATCAATGAGACTGTACGCAATATATTATATACTTTATTTATCGCCGCCATGGTGATACAGCATGCACCAATCATCATCACCGCGATAATTGCAGAAAGAATTCTACTGCTGACGATCGTGTCAAAATCAGGAAGCCACATGCCTCCGGTGGTGACATTTTCCGCATACACACCGGAAACATAAGCGGTCCAACCCATGGCTAGAGACGCAAGAATCATCAGCCACGTGAATCCACGCGACTTGATTACCGCTGTTATTCTCTTTTCGGCACGTTTCACGCAGTAGTTTTACAATTATGCTTCAGCAGCCAGATTCAACAGATCCTTACCGATATCGCGGCGAGAATATTTGCCATCAAACTTGATTTTTTCAATCGCAGAATAACTTTTTGCAAGGGCATCGGCAATATCATTACCTGTTGAGCTGACAGAAATCACTCTGCCACCTGAAGTTACCAACTGACCTTCCGCATCCACTGC
>CAMWYV010000075.1 GCA_947178565.1 uncultured Porphyromonadaceae bacterium
CAGTTCATACTGCGGCGAGAGGATGGTTGCAAGAAAATATGTCATGGGAAATTAAATTCGGATGGCGCAAGGCGTATGGAAACGGTTTTATGGCTCTTGTTCCCCCTCGCCACAGCTATTCAGCCCTCGCTTCTGTCAGATGGTTTGTGCCGTCGGTAAAAAATCTCACAATAAATGGAAGTCTGGCGCTTGACAGAGGTAAGTTACCGGCTAATACTTTTGGAGCGGAAATCTCTGTAGCATATTCCGGTGTTATTTTTTCAAGGAGTAAGAGATGAAAATAAGTCTTTACATATTGTTCATATTGGCGGCTTTGGTTCTTGGAGCGGTTGGCTGTAACAGAAACAACGGTGACATCGGTGCATGGTTCGGTACATGGCAATTGGTCTCGATAACGGATCTTTCGGGAGAGCTGATACCGATGGGCAATACGGTGATTGTAAAATTTCAGAACGACATAATTCAGACCACGCGGCAATTCGGTCACTACGATTCAGAGGAATACTACGCAAACTGGAGAGAGTCAGGAAAAAAACTTGTTATAGACGGAGTGGGCAAATCTATCGCTCCGGAACTGCATCTGCCGGGCAACTCGGTCGTTGAGCTTGAAATAGTTCGTCGTCCCGCTACCGTTATGGTGTGGAAATATGTCGATGCTGAAGGAAACGGCTATGAATATAATCTGAAACGTCTGTATTGACTATGAAAGAATCACTTCAGTTAAGCCAGAAACAGAAATTGCACCAGTCGCTTTCGCCGCTCCAGGTGCAGTTTGTGCGGGTTCTGGAGATGAATGGTCCCGAAATAGAGGAGGCGGTTGAGCGTGAGCTTGAAGAGAATCCCGCTCTTGAGGTGAACATCGATTCTCCCATTAATGAGAAAGAGGAAGACTCGTTCAACGAAACAGCAGAAGATATTCAGCTTGCCGACTATAGAAGCGAGGATGATATTCCATCCTATCGTTTTGAAGCACACAATCATAGTGTGGGTGAAGCTGTGTTTGAGCCGATAGCGGTGCAGGGCGGAGGTTCGCTTATGGAGCAGCTCAATAGTCAGCTTGCCCAGATGCACCTGACAGATAAGCAGATGCGACTTGCCGGAATCATAACCGGCAATCTGGATAATAACGGATATATGACGCGTGCGATTGGCGCGATTGCCGATGATGCGGCTATCCATGAGGGTATAGATGCTACTCCCGAGGAGGTTAGGAATGTGTGGGATATAGTGCGCACTCTTGAGCCTGTTGGAGTTGGAGCGGTGGATCTGCGCGATTGCCTTCTGCTGCAGTTGAAGGCAAAGCCGGAGAGTGCGGATGTTAAGGTTGCCAGAGAGATTGTAGAGCATAATTTTGACCTGTTGAGCCGCATGGATTTTGACCGGTTGCGAAGAGTACTGAAAGTGAATGAAGATCAGCTTCGTGATGCGATGAGCGTGATTCGTTCGCTTGATCCCAAGCCGGGAGGTGCCTCTGTATCGGGGGATGGAGAAGATAAGATGCGCCACATTACTCCGGATTTCATTGTGGACAATGAGGGGGGAACATTGACTCTCACTGTGCCAAACCGCATTCCGGCACTGCATGTAGAGAAAAGTTTTGCCGATGCCGATGTTGAGGTTAGTGAGGCTACACCGGGCAGACAGGCTGAGGCAAAGGCGTTTATAAAAGGCAGAAGGGATGATGCAGCAAGTTTCATCAAGGCTCTTGACATGAGAAATGAAACCCTCACGAGGGTTATGACCGCGATAATGAAGATTCAGCGGGATTTCTTCCTGACTGATGATGAACAGACGCTCAAGCCTATGATTCTTAGAGATATATCCGATATTACTGGCTATGACCTTTCTGTGATAAGCCGGGCTGCATCCGGCAAATATGTGGCTACGCGTCAGGGTATCTATCCCCTTAAATTCTTTTTCAGCGAGCGTCCCAAAGAAAATTCCGACACTTCCTCCCATGAAGTCATGGCTGTCCTTAAAGCTATGATAGAAAAAGAGGATAAATCCGCTCCTATGAGTGATGAGGCGATTGCGACGGCAATGTCATCGCAGGGCTATGAAATAGCACGGCGTACAGTGGCGAAATATCGCGAAAAAGCCGGAATACCGATAGCGAGATTAAGAAGAAACGTTTGATTCTGAATAAATATGAAAAGAGTAAGTCAAATACTGTCAACTGTTTTCTCTCCTTTGTTTGTGCCGACCTATGGCGTTGCCATGGCATTTTGGTGCACGATGCTTTCAATCACTCCGCTTGGGGTGCGTTGGCGCTTCATGCTCACTGTTTTTGGGGTGACATGCGTCATACCAGCGTTACTTATTTATGGGTTGCATCGTGCCGGTATAATTAAAGATCCCGGACTTAACAACCGTACTGAGCGTACTATACCGTATATTCTCACCGCTTTGAGCTACGGTGCCTCCGCATGGATTCTCGCCCACGCCAAAGCTCCGTCATGGCTCTGGCTTTTTATGATCGGTGGACTTGTTGCCGTGGCGGTTAATGCGATTGTTAACCGTTGGTGGAAAATCAGCGCACACCTTGCCGCTATGGGTGGGCTTGTGGCTCTGACTTTTCGCATAGCCTTGAGCCATACCGTTTTGCCCGGTTTCCCGTTTATATGGATGGCTATTGCAACTATTCTTGCTGCAGGGGCTGTAGGCACTGCGAGGGTGTATCTCGACAGGCATACGGTCGGTCAGGTAGGTGCCGGATTTCTTAATGGATTTGTGTGTGTATTTATTGTAACAGCATTTTAATATCAGATCAATATGAAACCACTTGTAAGCATAATCATGGGCAGCACATCCGATCTGCCTGTACTTAGCAAAGCGGCTGACTTTCTTGAAAAAATGGAAGTGCCTTTTGAAATGAACGCTCTCTCGGCACACCGTACCCCTCATGAAGTTGAAGAGTTTGCAACCGGTGCCGAGGCGCGCGGTCTGAAAGTTATCATCGCTGCGGCGGGAATGGCTGCCGCTCTCCCTGGAGTGATTGCGGCAATGACTCCGCTGCCTGTGATCGGTATTCCTATCAACTCCACCCTTTCAGGCACTGACGCTCTTCTCAGCATAGTTCAGATGCCTCCGGGTATCTCGGTCGCTACTGTGGGAATCAATGCGGCAATGAATGCTGCGGTTATGGCTGTGCAGATTCTCAGCCTGAGTGATGAGGCTCTAGCAAAGCGTTTTGCCGCATATCGCGAAAGTCTGAAGGAGAAAATCGTTAAGGCGAACAAGGAACTAACTGAAATAAAATATAATTTCAAGACAAACTAAAGAATACTTTTTTCGGAAGTATGGGAGTATTTGACTACAAGCGCAGACCCTCAAGCGAGGTTCGGGTAGGAAATGTTGTTATCGGCGGAACCAATCCGGTGAGGATACAGTCTATGACCAATACATCCACTATGGATACACCGGGAAGTGTGGCGCAGTGCGAGAGAATACATTCGGCGGGTGCGGATATAGTGCGTCTCACCGCGCAGGGTGTGCGTGAAGCCGAGAATATCGGAAGAATCCGTGCGGAGCTTAGAAGCAAAGGGGTGGATGTGCCTCTTGTCGCTGACATTCATTTCAATCCCAAGGCTGCGTTTGAAGCGGCTCGGCAAGTAGAGAAAGTACGTATCAATCCCGGTAATTTTGTAGATCCGGGTAGAACTTTCCGAAAAATCTCATATACCGATGAGGAATATGCCGAAGAATTACGCAAAATAGATGAGGCTCTCACGCCGTTTCTGAAACTGTGTAGTGAGCATAATACGGCTATAAGAATAGGAGTTAACCACGGGTCGCTCAGCGACCGCATCATGAGCCGTTTCGGTGATACTCCCGCCGGAATGGTTGAGAGTGCGATGGAATTTTTGCGCGTGTGTGTAAGGCGTAATTTCACCGACGTTGTCATCTCTATCAAGGCTTCCAATGTCAGGGTGATGGTGGAGACGGTTCGTCGCCTTGTTCGCGCAATGGATAAGGAGAATATGCACTTTCCGCTGCATCTCGGTGTGACGGAGGCAGGTGACGGTGAGGACGGTAGGGTGAAATCGGCGGTGGGTATCGGCACTCTTCTTGCCGAAGGAATTGGTGATACTATCAGGGTTTCTCTCAGTGAGGCGCCGGAAAATGAAGTACCGGTTGCCGCATTTCTCGCAGACTATATCTCATCTTTTGAGAAAGCGCCCGCTATTGACGGGGAATATGCTCCCGCCTTTGATCCGATTAATCCCCGGCGCCGCTTATCGGTAGAGGCAGACGGCATCGGTGGAGACAGAGAGCCGGTGGTTATAGGCGCCGATAGCAACGCTGAATATGATGCTGACAGTACGCCGGATGAATTTGCCGATACTTGGACAAATTATGTGGAGCTATCCGTTCCATGTAGCGATGATGAGTTGCGTCGGCTTCCGAAAAACACTCCGGTAGTTATAACTTCTACCCATCCTAATTATCAGGGAGCGGTGAGTGCGACCGTACATCGCATGACGACTCTCGGCATTGATAATCCTGTTATTCTCAAAGTTGTCTATACCGGTATTACGGTAGAGGAAGTAATGCTCCGCGCAGCGGTTGATATGGGCGCTCCGCTTATGAATGGTCTTGCCGACGGTATCTGGATTGAATCTGACTCCATGACACCCGCGGCATTGTCTCACTTGGCGTTCGGTATTCTTCAGAGTGCGCGTTTAAGGATTTCCCGCACTGAATACATCGCCTGTCCGGGTTGCGGACGCACTCTTTTCAATCTTGAAACCACTCTCCGGCGCGTCAAGGAGGCTACAGCCGCACTTAAAGGTTTGAAAATAGGTGTGATGGGCTGCATTGTTAACGGTCCCGGCGAGATGGCGGATGCAGACTACGGATATGTTGGTGCCGGAGTGGGTAAGGTGAGTCTTTATAAAGGTAAAGAGTGTATCGAAAAGAATATTCCTGAAGAGGACGCAGTGAAAAAACTTATCGAATTTATTGAAAAAGATAGGAAATGACGGTTGAACCGAAATATATGGAGCGCGCGATTGAAATTGCGCGTAACGGGTTGGGATACGTAAGTCCTAATCCTATGGTCGGAGCCGTGATTGTGTATCACGACCGCATTATCGGCGAAGGGTATCACCGTAAGTTTGGGGGACCTCATGCCGAAGTCAATGCGGTTGCGTCTGTGAGTGAGGATGATAAGGAATATCTCACGGACAGTACTATGTATGTTACCCTTGAACCGTGCTCGCACTATGGCAAAACTCCTCCATGCGCCGATCTGATTGTCCGCACGGGAATTCCGCGCGTAGTTGTAGGCTGTCTTGATCCTTTTGTAAAAGTAAGCGGCAGAGGTGTCGCTAAACTGAGAGATGCGGGTATAGAAGTAATTACCGGAGTGCTTGAAGCGGAATGCCGGCAGCTGAATAAGGTGTTTATGACCGCTCATACTTTCGGACGACCCTTCGTTACTCTGAAATGGGCTCAGAGCCGCGATGGTTTCATGGGTGGTATTAAGGATGGAGTTAAAGTGCCTGTCAAATTCTCATCAGCGGAATCAGCAGCGCTTGTTCATGCACTGCGCGCGCGTCATGATGCTGTTATTGTAGGTGCCGGTACCGTTCTGGCTGATTCTCCTGCTCTTGATGTGCGGTTTTTCTCCGGCAATAATCCTGTGGTGGTGGTGATAGACCGCAGTGGCAAAGCATCAGAACAATGCGGAAATATCACCGGTAGATTGCTGTATTATAGCGCGGTAAAGCCCTTGGTGGATAGAGCGGAGTGGATTCGATGCTCTTCCGATACATCGCTTCAGTATATTCTATCTGACTTGTATTCAAAGGGTATAACAAGTGTGCTTGTTGAAGGCGGTGGTGAAATTCTATCCTCATTCATCACGGCGGGATGCTATGATGAGGCAAGGATTGAAATAGCGCCTGTGAATCTCGGAGAGACTGGAACGACCGAAGCACCTGTGATAAACAGTATTCCATATAAGGTAGAAAATATTGGAGAGAATATAATAATGTACTTCCGGAACAATAGCAATAATGGTGCTGTTTTAATGGAGTAATAAGTAATATTCACAATTTCTATTAAAACAACTGTTATGAAAAAGTTTCTTTTGTCTCTGGCCTCTTTGGTGGGAATCGGCTTCGGTGCGCAGGGGCTTCTTAATATCGGTGTTCGCGTAGGTCTTTAATTTATACGGCTATGAGCGACAGACTTTCATATGAAGATAAAAAGGAACTTCCGGATAGTGTTTTCGGTCTTCCCGAACTTAGGGAATATCCTATGCCTGACGCTGCGCATGTACGTGCCGCGGAGGCATATTTC
>CAMWYV010000076.1 GCA_947178565.1 uncultured Porphyromonadaceae bacterium
GGGTATTCACGCTCATAGATATAGCGAGTTCACGCACACTGGGTACCCTCTCCCCTGCTTTCCAGGCATTTGACAGAATACAGTTAAAGCAATAGTCCACAATCTGACGGTATATAGGTCTGTCTGATCTGAAATCCATAAATTATACTTGACGTGACCGGAATTTTCTGAAAATAATACACACGATGACGAGAAGTATCACACAACCTGCTATACCGAGAATAATCAGAGAAGGCTGCATAGAGGATGCAAGACTGTCAATAATTGCCTCCGGATCATTATTATTGAGTGTGTTGATATCCTCTTTTACCATCTTGATAGCAGACATGAATCCGACAATACCTCCTAAAATGGATATTCCGATTAAAGACACGATAGACCATACAACTGACATGAGAATCCTCCTGCTTGAATATATGACTAACGCAAGAAGACACACAGCTGTAGGAATGAGCGACTGCACTATATTCCATAGCCAACCTGAACTCAGAGCTTTACTTAACTGATGAACTTCAATCCAAGAGTTTCCTTCTGCCACCGACGGTATCCGAGTTGCAATCCAGTAGATAATCTGACTCGGAATATTCAACAGTAACGGCAGTACAACAAGCGAATATACTACCGTAAATGTGGCTTTCTCACACCAGGTAGCAGGTACAAGAGTCTCTATATATCTGTCGGTATGCATTCCGAAAACTAGTGAACCAAAATATTGCAGTATCGCAGGGATGAAACTGAGCAACGCAGTAAATGCGATGCCGTAGGTTGTATATCCGAGAATTATAGATAGAACGGAGATGAAAATTGAGATAAGCGGATAGAATAACAGCTGCCTTTGAATCCATGGAGAGAACAATCTGCCATATTTAATCGCTCGATTTACTGAAAATTTATTTGAATAGTCCATTACTCTTCGGATTTTAAAAGATTCAACACTTTATCAGCATCTTTGCTCTGAAGGGCAAGATACAGTAGCACAAAGTCGATCTCTGACTCAGTTGACTCATCGGCAGGTACTATACATCTGAATGCTCCGAGATTCTGAATACTGAAAACAGATTCTACCGGGGGAACAGGGGCTGTGATGAAACTGAGCTCCGACTGTACTTTACCAACCGATTCTGAGAGTATGAGCCTGCCTCGTTTCAGCATCATTACTCCGTCGAAGAGATATTCCAAGTCTGTGACCGTGTGGGTTGATATAATGATTGTTCGGAAATTCACCGCACATTTCGCCACCATTCTGCGCAATATCTGCTTTGAACCTATATCCAGACCGTTTGCAGGTTCGTCCAGCAATAGCACATCTGTAGAAAGAGCCAGAGAGTATGCGAGAAGAGATTTTCGCTTGTTGCCAAAAGAGAGCGAGCGGAATTTTTCATTGCCGGTCAATCCGAATTCCCTGAGATTCTCTTCAAACAGATCATTATCGAATCTGGAATAGAACGGAGAATGAACCGCTGCAAATTTTTTCACTGTAAGCTGTGGAAAATCAAGGTTGTCGGCTAGAAAAAACACCTTTGAGAGAGTTTCGGGGGTTCTGTCCGCAATTTTTAATCCGTCAATTTCACAGCAACCGGTATTGGGAAACAGAAGTCCGGAAATTATATGCAGCAAAGTGGTCTTACCCGCTCCGTTTTCACCAAGAAGAAGATGGATACCGTCCGGAATGGAGGCTGTAATTCCAGTCAAAGCCTCCAGACCTGCCCGGTAGCGGTATGATATGTCTTTCAGTTCTATCATCTCTACTATTATTTAACGGGTTCAATCTTAAATCCCTGTACTTCAAGCAGTTTTAGAAGACCTTTTTCTCCAGGAAGATGACCTGCACCAACAGCAACAAGCACGGTCTTGACGGGTAACACTGTTTTCAGTATCTCAGCCCAGGCTGCGTTGCGGTTGTCAATCATTTTCTCTTTTGCATCGGCATCCATTCCAATTTCACTGTCCTCAGTAATCTCAACCAATTTTTCCAAATCACCTTTTGAATATGCAGCGATGAGTTCATGAGCCATCTGCTGAACCTTGCCATCGTTTCTCACTGATGACATGAGTGATTTAGCCTGCTGGCTCAAGGCATCTCCATATAGAAGATTAAGCTGAAATTCGATTGTTTCAAATCCTTTAATCTCTTTGCCGGTTGAGGCGGCGACAGTCTGCACCTTGGTATCGAGCTGATCGGCAGGATTAAATCCGGGAATCGCCGCGAGATTCTGGAGAGCAGCCAGCTGTGTAGCCAGAGCCGCAGGTTTTAATATAGCGAGCTGATCCATGGTTGCCATACCATTGAAATATTTGTTAACAAGCACGGCTACTGAATCATATTGTTCTTTAGTGAGAACCACATTAAGAGTGCTGTCCGCAGGAGCCATCATCATAGCCGCGAGTTTCTGCTGAATAGAAGGATCGCTCATTGATGCCATATCAAGTTCACCGTAAACAGCATCCACATTATTGATAGCATCTTTCAATCCGGATATACTGTCTATCATTCCGGATGGAGCAAAATGATGCGTACCGAGAACATACGAGGGTTTGTCTGAATCATTAACGGATACTTTCCAAAGCAGCTGCGCTTGTGCAATAGAGGCAGAAGCGACCAGAACCAGAGTAAAAATAAGTTTTCTCATTACAGTAGTTATTAATTGTTTTAGTGTTGTACATTTATACAACACCGCAAAGGTACTACTATTTTTTAATTTTCCAACGATATTTTGAAAATTATCATGATCATTAAGTCCAATCTCCTTATAGTACTTATTTAGATGGACTAAACGTGATTCGGTAATTATAATAAATCAGGGTATGTCAACTTAATGACATACCCTGATTTTAAGTCAGTTATCTGTTCAAGTGTTGATCAGGCGTTTTTCACCTTGTCAACAATAGCCTTGAAAGCTGCGGGATTATTGAGCGCGAGGTCAGCGAGCACCTTACGGTTGATTTCAATACCTGCTTTGTGAATGAGCCCCATGAGCTTAGAATAGCTGAGGTCTTCAAGACGTGCAGCAGCATTGATACGCTGAATCCAGAGCGCGCGGAAATTGCGCTTTTTGTCCTTACGGTCGCGGTAAGCGTATGTAAGACCTTTTTCCCATGTGTTTTTAGCCACGGTCCACACATTTCTACGGCAGCCGAAATAACCACGGGTGAGTTTTAAGATTTTCTTTCTGCGAGCTCTTGAAGCTACATGATTTACTGATCTTGGCATTTTCTGATGTTTTTTGGATGTCAGCGGCTAATTATTGCTCTTGTGTGCTAAACATCCGGTTAGTAACTGTTTTTTTATAAAATCACGAGTTTTACAACTGGATTGCGGAAAACCGCTGCTTACTTAAGTGCGAGAAGTGAAAGAACGCTATCTCTGTCGCTCTTAGCCACAGTGGTAAAGTGTGTGAGGTTGCGTTTCTGCTTCTTTGTCTTCTTTGTGAGAATGTGACTTTTGAAAGCATGTTTTCTCTTGATTTTTCCTGATCCGGTAAGGGCGAACCTCTTTTTGGCACCGGAATTAGTTTTAATCTTAGGCATTTGGGTTGGTTTTTTAATTAAATCGTGTTTATAAGAGTGTCGCAGTAAAATCGACTCGCGACCGCCTGCGGTTTATGCTTTATTTTTTCTTGGGTGAGAGCATTATGATCATTCTTTTACCCTCAAGGAGAGGCATCTGCTCAACCTTTCCATACTCTTCAAGGTCATTGGCGAATCTGAGAAGAAGCACCTCGCCCTGCTCTTTGAATAGGATTGATCTGCCTTTGAAAAACACATAAGCCTTAACTTTTGCGCCTTCCTGAGGGAATCGGATCGCATGCTTGAGCTTGAAGTTGTAGTCATGGTCATCGGTCTGAGGTCCGAATCTTATTTCCTTGACAACTACTTTAGTTGCTTTAGCCTTCTGTTCCTTCTGACGCTTTTTCTGCTGATAGAGGAACTTCTGATAATCAAGAATCTTGCAGACTGGGGGCTCAGCGGTAGGAGAAATCTCAATAAGGTCAAGCCCGAGCTCGTCAGCAATCTTGAGAGCCTGCTGAATTGGATACACCCCTGTCTCCACATTATCTCCCACAAGACGCACCTCACGAGCTCTTATCCGCTCGTTGATAGCGTAGGGATCTTTAGCGGCAGCGTTTCGGTCGCCCCGTTTCTGCTGGGGGTTCGCGGCGTTATTGGGTTTTCTGGGACCCGGAACAAAAGGTTTTTTCTCCATTCAGAGGTTTATTGGTTAATCATTTCTTCGACTTCCTTAGTCAAATCAGCTGCAAAGGTAGCAATTTTCATCGTACCTTTATCACCTTCTCCCTGTTTTCTTACAGAAACTTCGCCATTTTCTGCTTCTTTTTCACCTACAATGAGCATATAAGGTATTCTTTTGAGCTCATTATCGCGAATTTTCTTGCCGATTTTCTCATTTCTGTCATCAACAGTGGCGCGGATATCTGAAGCTGCAAGTTGTTTAGCTACTTCAAACGCATAATCATTGAATTTTTCACTGATCGGGAGAATAACGACCTGATCGGGAGCAAGCCATAGGGGGAATCTGCCGGCGGTGTGCTCAAGAAGCACGGCGACAAATCGCTCCATAGAGCCGAAAGGCGCACGGTGAATCATCACGGGACGATGCTTTGCATTATCGGCTCCGGTATATTCAAGCTGGAAACGCTCGGGAAGGTTGTAGTCCACCTGAATTGTGCCGAGCTGCCATCTTCTGCCTATAGCGTCCTTGACCATGAAGTCGAGCTTGGGACCGTAAAACGCAGCTTCACCGAGTTCTGTGCGGGCATTAAGCCCTTTTTCTGCACATGCCTCGATAATTGCTGTCTCGGCAAGATGCCAGTTTTCATCCGAACCGATATATTTCTCTTTGTTGTTGGGATCACGCAGGGAAATCTGAGCCTCGAAATTTTCAAATTTGAGTGCCTTGAAGATATAGAAGATAATATCCATAACCTTCAGAAACTCTTCTTTGATCTGATCGGGAGCACAGAAAATGTGCGCATCATCCTGTGTGAAGCCCCTCACACGTGTGAGTCCATGGAGCTCACCGCTCTGCTCGTAACGGTAAACGGTGCCGAACTCTGCGAGACGTAGAGGAAGCTCCTTGTAGCTACGCGGGAAAGCGCGGAAAATCTCGCAGTGGTGAGGACAGTTCATCGGTTTAAGCAGGTATTCCTCGCCTTCTTCCGGGGTATGGATGGGCTGGAAAGAATCCTTGCCATATTTCGCATAGTGACCGGAGGTGACATAAAGCATCTTGTTGCCTATATGAGGCGTGATTACCTGCTGGTATCCATATTTTTTCTGAATCTTACGGAGGAACTGTTCAAGTCTGTCGCGCAAGGCAGCTCCTTTGGGAAGCCAGAGGGGAAGACCGGCACCGACGTTCTGCGAGAACGCAAAGAGCTCCATCTCCTTTCCAAGCTTACGGTGGTCGCGCTTCTTGGCTTCTTCAAGCATCTGCAGGTATTCATCAAGCATTTTCTGCTTTGGAAATGTTATGCCATATACTCTCACAAGCTGCGGACGCTTCTCATCACCACGCCAGTATGCACCCGCGAGTGACATAATCTTAACCGCCTTAATCGGGGCTGTATTGGCAATGTGGGGACCACGGCAAAGATCGGTGAAGGCGCCCTGGGTATAGGTTGTAATCGAGCCGTCCTCAAGTTCGCTGATAAGCTCGCACTTATACTCCTCTCCCCTGTCACCGAACATTTTCATAGCATCGGCTTTGCTTATATCCTTGCGCACGATATCATTTTTTGCTCGTGCAAGTTCAAGCATCTTCTTCTCTATTTTTGGGAAATCCGCCGAAGTGATAGTATGTTCCCCTGGGTCAATGTCGTACTAGAATCCATTTTCAATAGCCGGACCTATACCGAACTTCACGCCCGGATACAACTCCTGAAGCGCTTCGGCAAGCAGGTGAGCCGAGCTATGCCAGAAGGCATGCTTGCCCTCGGCATCCTCCCACTTAAAAAACTTCACTGAGGCATCGCTATCAATCGGGCGGGAAATATCCCACTCCTGACCGTTAACGCTTGCGGCAAGGATATCCTGAGCAAGACGCGGACTGATGCTCTCTGCAATCTGCAGGGGTGTTACCCCAGCCTCATACTGACGGACAGAGTTGTCCGGAAATGTTATATTAATCATTATAATGTATTTATAATCAACAAGATACAGCGCATCGCCATAACGCGCGCCATAAAGTCTCGCAAAATTAACGATTATTTTCCAATAATAAGGTGCTAAATCGCTTTATTATATATAATAAGG
>CAMWYV010000077.1 GCA_947178565.1 uncultured Porphyromonadaceae bacterium
CTCCATATTCTTCCGGTTCTTGATATTTGACTTATGCCTCTCTTTTGCTTATCTTTGCCAAAAAAATAATAATATGCTTGAATATGTCAGAGGGGCATTAGCCGAACTCACACCCACGTATGCTGTGATTGACTGTAACGGTGTAGGATACATGTTGAATATCAGTCTCAGCACATACACGGCACTCCAGGCAGCCAAAGATGCAAAGCTGCTTGTGCATGAGGCTATTAGAGAGGATGCATGGCAGCTATATGGCTTTGCGGAGGAGCGGGAGCGCACTCTCTTCCGCTCCCTTATCGGAGTGAGCGGTGTAGGAGCTGGTACAGCACGCGTAATATTATCATCACTCGCACCGCCTGAACTGGAAAAAGCTATTATTGCAGGCGATCACACAAAGCTGAAAAATGTTAAGGGAATCGGTGCGAAAACAGCACAAAGAATAATTGTTGACCTACGTGATAAAATAAAGCCGGGTAGTGATGCGTTTATATCTCAGCCTACCGTTTCAAATGAAACCTTTGAAGAGGCGCTTGCGGCTCTGCTGATGCTCGGTTTTCCGAAACCGGCTGTTCAGAAAGCTCTCAAAAAGATATTCGATGCCGACCCTGCGGTCAAAGTCGAATTTGCTGTCAAGCAAGCACTTGCAATGATGTAACCGTCATTTTTGGTACGGTGGGCGCAGAGAGAATGCGCAAACAGTTGAATATACGTCATATATCTTGTTTTCTTGCGGTAGCAATCGCATATCTTTTCTCGTACGCGCACGCGCAGGCGAGCTCCGACTCTCTTCTCAGCCCGGTAAAACGTACTGTTGCGGGCGATTACAAGGAGATGATTTCAAAGCCATATCCGGCGGACTTGCGCAATCCCGACAATATTTTCACTCAGGCGGAATATGATGCTGAAACAGGGCTGTATGTGATTCACACAAGAGTAGGGGATATGGATATTGTTACTCCATTCACTCTCACTCCAGCACAGTATCAACTCTGGCAGAATGATATTTCCATGCGCAAGCGTTGGCGTGAGCTGGATAAGAAGACTGCAGAAGGCAAAGACAAGGAGCCATTTAATGTTCTTGATATGAACTTCGCCCTCGGTCCTCTTGAGCGTATATTCGGACCCGGCGGAGTGAGGTTGCGCACTCAGGGCTCGGTGATGATAACTACAGGAATCAAGACAACCAAGACTGACAATCCGGCTCTCTCCTTGCAAAGTCGCCGTAAAACATTTTTCGATTTTGATCAGAAGATTCAAGCAACCATAACCGCAAGCGTAGGTGATCGTCTGAAATTTGACATGACCTACAATACCGATGCGACTTTTGATTTTGATTCCAAAAATTTGAAACTGAAATATGAAGGTACCGAGGACGATATTGTAAAGAGCATAGAAGCGGGAAATGTGAGCATGACTACCGGTTCATCGCTTATCAAGGGTAGTGCAGCGCTATTCGGTCTTAAAAGCACTTTGCAGTTCGGCAAACTTACGGCAACAGCTCTTGTGTCGCAGCAAAATTCTGAATCTCGCTCAGTGAGTACCCGCGGCGGTGTGCAGACCACTCCGTTCCGCGTCAGTGCCGATGAATATGACCAGAACCGCCACTATTTCCTGTCGCAGTTTTTCCGCGATAACTATGATCAGTTTGCATCGCGCCTCCCATTCGTAGGGGGAGGGGTGAAGATTACCCGTATAGAAGTATGGGTAACTAACAAAAGCGGGCAGTACAATCAGAGCCGTAATATAGTGGGATTCATGGATTTGGGCGAGAATACAAGGCTTGTATCGGATTATTGGACACCAAACAGGGCATTTGACAATCCCGCCAACACATCCAACAATCTCCTTGCCGTCATTAAGTCGGATTATCCCGGTGCACGAAATATCAACACTGTGACTCAGGCACTTGCTCCACTTGCTGCTTACGGCATCGAGGGTGGGCGTGATTTTGAAAAAGTTGAGAGCGCACGACTTCTCTCGTCAAGCGAATATACTCTCAATTCCACTCTCGGATACATCTCTCTGAAAAGCCAGCTGAATTCTGATGAGGTGCTTGGCGTGGCGTTTGAATACACATATAACGGTCAGGTGTTTCAGGTCGGTGAATTCTCTTCTGATATTACTGAAACCAATCTTTCCCTCTATGTCAAGATGCTCAAGAGCACCACTCAGGATCCAAAACTGCCAATGTGGAGGCTTATGATGAAAAATGTCTATTCTCTCGGTGCATATCAGGTGCAGAAAGATAAATTCAGACTATATATCAAGTATCTTTCCGACACCACCGGCACTGAAATCAATTATCTTCCTATCGCATCGGTGAGTGGCACTCCACTCCTGCAACTTGTGGGGCTTGACAGAATTGATTCAAATGAGGATTCAAACCCGGACGGTTTCTTTGACTTCATAGACGGATATACCATCCTGCCCTCATCCGGCAAAATTATTTTCCCCGTAGCGGAGCCTTTTGGAGAGGCACTTAAACAGAGGGTTAATGATCCAGCGGTCAATCCGTTCTTGTATCAGGAACTTTATGATTCCACATTAGTGGTGGCACGTCAGTTTGCCGACAAGAATAAATTCATCATCACAGGCGAATACAGAGCGAGTGCCGGTTCTCAAATCAGATTGGATGCGATGAATGTGCCCAGAGGTTCCGTGATTGTTACAGCAGGAGGAGTTACCCTTGTGGAAAACAGTGACTATACCGTTGACTATGCGATGGGTATTGTAACTATCACAAACCAGAGCATCATAGATTCGGGACAGAGTATAAACGTGACTCTTGAGAATCAGTCTCTGTTCAGCACACAGCGTAAAACCCTTCTCGGACTTGATCTCAACTATAAATTCTGTAAATCCTTCAATCTCGGAGCCACTGTCATGCACTATTCCGAGAAGGCCCTTACTGAAAAAGTGAATATAGGCAATGAGACCGTGAACAATACTATTTTCGGTATGAATCTTGCCTATAATACTCAGCTGAACTGGATAAACTCCTTGCTTAATAAGATTCCGACGGTAGATGCCACGGCTCCGTCCAATCTGAGTATTGTGGGTGAAGTGGCAAAGCTAATGCCACATCAGCAGAAATCCGGTTCAAATAAAGGCAGTTCTTTTATCGAGGACTTCGATCGTAGCCAGACCGGAATTGATATCCGGTCCCCTTCTAGCAGTTTTTTGAGTTCTACGCCATACGAAAACGGTTCCGGAGCCATGTTCCCGGAAGCGGCTCTCAGCAATAATCCCGAATATGGGAGGAACCGTGCTCTCATCAACTGGTACTATATCGACCGCTTGTTCACACAGCGAAATTCGTCCCTCTGTCCGGGCTATCTGCGCAGTGACCTCAAGCAGCAGTCCAATCCCTATGTGCGCGAAGTCACCTCAAGAGAAATATTCCCTGACAGACAGCTCACATACGGAGAATCATCTACCATTCAGACCCTTAATATCTCTTTTTATCCGGAGGAGCGCGGGCCCTATAATGTTGATGCGACAAACATAGATAGTGACGGAAAGCTCCTCTGTCCCGAAAAGCGTTGGGGAGGAATAATGCGTCGACTTGACAATACCAATTTTGAGCAGAGCAACATCGAATATGTGCAGTTTTGGCTGATGAATCCGTTTCTCGACCCTGAGAATCCAAACTATGAGGGTGGAGACTTGTATTTCAATTTCGGTGAAATAAGCGAAGATATTCTCAAGGATGGAATGAAATCGTATGAAAACGGCATACCGGTAGATGGAAATGACCGATTCATGCAGACAACCAATTGGGGTAGGGTAACATCGCAAAACTCTCTTACCTACGCTTTCGACAACAATAATTCAGCCCGGAAGATTCAGGACGTCGGTCTGGACGGATTGTCCAACGAGAGCGAGTTCACATTCTCAACTTACGGTGACTATGTTGACGAGCTCCGTCGCAAACTTCCTCCCGAAACTATCGAGCGGATGGAGAATGATAAGTTTTCGCCGATGAATGATCCGGCGGGTGATAATTATCATTTCTATCGTGGTTATGACTATGACGAGCAGAGGCTCTCTATTCTTGAGCGATACAAACGATACAACGGTGTTGAGGGTAACTCTCTATCTCCGGAAGATGCCGGTGAACCGCTTTATCAGTCATCACGTAATCTGCCGGACGTGGAGGACATTAATCAGGATAATACCCTGAACGAGTATGAGAGATATTTCCAGTACAAGGTGTCAATACGCCCTGAAGATTTTGAGGTTGGAAAGAACTTCATAACAGATAAGCAGGTTTCGCTGGTGAGTCTGCGAGACGGCAGTGATGCTGAGGTGGAGTGGTATCAGTTCAAGATACCGTTAAGCGAATATGAGCGCATAGTAGGTTCCATAGCTGATTTTTCCACAATCCGCTTCATGCGAATGTTTATGACCGGCTTCAGAAAAACCACTCATCTGAGATTCGCTACGCTTGAGCTTGTGCGGGGTGAATGGCGCACATACGATTTCAGTCTAAATACCCGGGGAGATGCCCCTGCGGAGGGACAGCTTGATGTGTCAGTGGTGAATATTGAGGAAAATTCATCGCGTACTCCGGTCAACTATGTTCTTCCTCCCGGCGTAAACCGTATTTCCGATCCCGGGCAGACTCAGATTGTCCAGCTCAATGAGCAGTCAATGTCGCTAACTGTCACCAATCTTGATGCAGGTGATGCCCGTGCGGTGTACAGAAATACCTTACAGGATTTGCGTAATTACAGCAGGCTTCAGATGTGGGTTCATGCAGAGGCACCTATCAATGATTCCAGGAATCTTAGATCAGGTGAACTGTCGCTGTTTGTGCGTCTGGGCAGTGATGTCAAGAATAATTTCTACGAGTATTCAATTCCTCTCACCCTCACTCCTCCGGGACGCTATTCCGATACAAGGGCTGACCGTGAGATTGTGTGGCAGCTTGCTAACCGTCTTGACCTCCTTCTTGATAACCTTGTGGCAGTCAAGGAGTCGAGAAACCGTCTTAGAAACGAACATGGCTCCGGAGTGAGCTTTACAACTCTTTACAGCGAGCGCGACCCGGACAATGAGCAGAATCTGATTTCGGTGCTTGGAAATCCTTCATTGAGCGATGTGAGGGTGATGATGATCGGTGTAAGAAACAATGCCTCCTCAACCAAGGCCGGCACAGTCTGGGTCAATGAACTGAAAGTAACCGATTTCGAGAGTGCCGGCGGATGGGCGGCTAAAGTGAATGCGAATCTCGGGTTGAGTGACATCGCCACTCTTAATTTCGGCACACATATAGAGACCTCAGGTTTCGGAGGCGTTGATCAGAGTCTTAATTCACGCTGGATGGACGACTATACACAGATGAATTTTGCCGTGCAGGGTGACGTGGGGCGTTTCGCTCCATCGTCTGTAAAACTTAAGGCACCGGTATATTATTCCGTAATGAAAGAGCGCAACCGCCCGAAATACAATCCCCTTGATAAGGATGTGCTTCTGAAGGATGCCCTTGAAGATGCGGGTTCGGCGCGTGCGCGTGACTCAATCGAATCATACGCTATCCAGCGTTCTACCGTTACGAGTTTCAGTGTCACCGGGTTTAATTTCGGAGTGAAGAGCAAGAATCCAAAACCGTGGGATCCTGCGAACTTTACGGTCAATTTCTCATTCAACCGTCAGTCAAAGAGTGACCCTACAACAGAATATGAGAATGCAGATGACTATAGGGGCAGTTTCCAGTATTCATACTCTCCGAGAGTAAAAGGGCTGAGACCTTTCGGCAAAATCGGCTCATCATCAAAGAATCTGAAATATCTGAAAGAATGGGAGCTGAACTGGCTACCTAATTCAATATCTTTCCTCACCACAATGTCGCGTTACTATTACGAGCAGCAGACCCGTAGCGAAATAGACAACGGCTTTACACTCCCCGTGCAGGTGAGCAAAAATTTCTTGTGGGACAGACAGCTGAATCTGTCATGGGCGATAACCAAGACTCTCAATATTAATTTCACTTCAAATACTTCCGCGAGAATCGAGGAGCCTATGGGGGCGGTCAATAAAAAACTTTTCCCCGACAAATATAAGGAGTGGAAGGATACGGTGATGCAGTCCATATTGAGTCTTGGCACTCCCTGGGGATATAATCAGACCTTTTCCGCATCTTACAAAGCGCCATTCAACCGCATACCTGTTCTTGATTTCCTAAACGGTTCAGTAAGCTACAACTCTTCATATCGCTGGGCGAGGGGAGCTACTGTGGATGGTG
>CAMWYV010000078.1 GCA_947178565.1 uncultured Porphyromonadaceae bacterium
TGGCAACACACTTGTCCGCATCAATCAGGGTGGTGAAATCGGTGAGTTCGTAACAGTAGGATGTCCGTTCACAATGAGTAACTATCAGCCTACATACGGTCCTGCGCCTTCACTTGGCGGAAACACCGCAGAAGTGCTCACATCACTCGGATATACCGCCGAGCAGCAGGCTGAATTTGCCAAGAACGGCACAACAGAGCCTCTTGCAACCGGTCAGATGTAATTGACCGCTGCAAGGCAAATATCAAAAATCAAGCGGAGCGGGGTACCGTCAACCGGTCTTCGCACCGCTTTTCATTATCAAAATTCAAGAAACATTCAACTAAAAAATCACAATTATGGCTACTACAACAACTCCCGCCACTAAGCCGGAATTTCCGGAACAGGTGACCGGTATGTATATACTCGCAGAGGCACTGCGCCGTGTCGGCATCATGGATGTTTACGGTCTTGTCGGTATTCCGGTGACCGAAGTCGCATATGCCATGCAGAAAATCGGCATGAACTATTATGGATTCCGCTTTGAGCAGCAAGCCGGTATGGCTGCCGCCACCCACGGCTATCTTACCCGTCAGCCGGGTGTGCTTCTAACAGTGTCATCCCTCGGATTTCTTAACGGCTTGACTGCAACGGCAAACGCCACGATCAACTGCTACCCGATGATTCAGATTTCAGGTGCATCCGACCCTACAATGGTGGACATGAATATGGGTACATACGAGCAGCTTGACCAACTCAATACAGCTCGTCCCCTCGTAAAAGCAGCCTTCCGTTGCTCATACGCCAAAGATATTCCTTCGGCTGTAGCAAGAGCTTATCGCGCAGCGGTGAGCGGTCGTCCCGGAGGCGTTTATATTGACATGACAACTCCCGCTCTCGGTGAAATCATGAACCGCGAGGATGCCGAAAAACTTTTCTATGATCCCGTGGACATCTATTCAGAGGTAGCTCCCAACGCAGAGTCGGTTGAGCGCGCCGCTGAGATTCTTGCTTCTGCGAAACGCCCGGCTATTCTTCTCGGCAAGGGTGCCGCATACGCTCAGGCAGAAGATAAGATAAAAGAACTTGTCGATACCTACAAGATTCCTTATCTCGCAATGTCAATGGCGAAGGGTCTTCTGCCGGACAACGCTCCTTTGAGCGCACTTTCATGCCGCTCAACCATCATGGAGCAGGCTGATGTAGTTATGGTTATCGGCGCACGTATCAACTGGATGCTTGAGTTCGGCAAGGGCAAATGGAATCCTCAGATGAAATTTATACAGCTTGATGTAGAACCTCAGGAGATTGACCGCAATGTGCCTATCGCCGCACCTGTTGTTGGAGATATGAACCTGTCACTCGATGCCATACTGACAGCACTCAAAGGCAAGACCATGCAGACCGACCCAACCTGGGTAACATCTCTACAAGCTGAGTCAAAAGAGAAAAACGCCAAATTCCAGGCTCGCCTCACCGATGCGCTCAAGGCTACACCGATGAACCACTGGAGCGCAATCAGCGCGATCAAGCCTGTGCTTGAAAGCAATCCCGATGTTATTCTCATAAACGAAGGCGCAAACACACTTGACGACACCCGCGACTCTGTGGATATGTCACTCCCGCGTCACCGCGTTGACTGCGCTACCTGGTCTATCATGGGCATGGGCATGGGATCCTGTATCGGTGCCACTGTAGCTACAGGCAAGAGCGTAGTGGCAGTTGAAGGCGACTCCGCATTCGGATTCTCCGGCATGGACTTCGCAACCATATGCCGCTATCAGCTTCCGGTAACTGTGGTGGTGTTCAATAACGGCGGTATCTACAACGGTATAGGTGTCAACCCGTCAGGAGGCACCGCTCCCGCACCTACCACCCTTGACATAAACGCCCGTTATGACAAGATCGGCGATGCTTTCGGCGCGAAGAGCTATTATGTGACCACTACTGATGATCTCACCGCAGCCCTCAAGGAAGCTATCGCCTCCAAGAAGCCGGCTATCATTGATGTTCAGCTCGCAGCCGATTCCGGCAAGGAGAGCGGACACATCGGTTACCTCAACCCCACCCCCATTATTGAATATACCGTCTAACCAGCGAGATTCAAGAATTCCCTTTAAGCATTAAGTATTAATTTTAAAATTATCTATCATGAATCTATCTCATGTAATCCTATATGCCATCGTACCGATTATAGTGGTGATGCTTGCCGGATATATTTCCGGAAAGAAGGGTGTCTTCTCCGGTGACGACGCAAAAAAGTTTAACAAAGTAGTACTTGATTTCGCATTGCCTGCCGCTTTGTTTGTATCTATCGTCCAGGCATCCCGCGAAGATCTAGTGAAAGACATACGTCTTACACTTGTGTCTGCGATAGGCATCATGGCGTGCTTCATGCTGGTGTACTTTGTGTTCAGAATGTTTAAAAAGAACACCGGTGCCGATGCGGCAGTCAGCGCACTTATCAGTGGTTCTCCTACAATCGGCTTCCTCGGTTTCGCAGTGCTTGAGCCTATCTTCGGCACCTCTCCCTCAGTAGCCCTCGTTGTGGCAATCGTAGGAATCGTGGTCAACGCAATCGGTATTCCTGTAGGTCTGTCCCTGATGAACGCTTCACTCGAGAAACAGAATCCGGGTTCTACAAAGAAAGAAAGCGCATGGAAACCAGTAATCCACGCCCTTGAGCAGCCGGTGGCATGGGCTCCTATCCTTGCTGTAATCTGGGTAGTTGCCGGTATTCCCTGGCCTAAAGAACTCAGCCCTTCGTTTGACCTTATCGCCAAGGCAAACGCATCGATGGCAGTGTTCTCCGCAGGTATCACACTTTCAGCCATAAGGTTCACTATCAACTGGCAGGCTGTGCTCGGATCAATAATGAAGATGATCCTTATGCCCGGAGTGGTACTTATTCTCGGTCTCCTTTTCCACATGGATCCGCTTAACCTCAAGATGCTCGTTGTGGCAGCTGCTCTTCCCCCTGCATTCTCCGGCATCATTATCGCCGATGAATACAATACTTATGTTGCTACCGGCACATCATCACTCACACTCAGCGTGATACTCTTTATCGGATTCTGTCCGCTGTGGATCTGGCTTACCAATTTAGCCATAGCTGCAGCCTAAGACTGACGAAAGTGAATTCATCCAACCCAATAAATCCCGGATACGCATCAGCGTCCGGGATTTTTTCGTATCTTTGCAAACGTACATAATCACGCTTCTATAATGCGAGCAATTAGATATTTATACCTGACGGCGGCATTTATCACCTCTCTTAAGGTCAGCGCGGCAGAGATTCCGGACAGCATAAGCTATGCGGTGGAGGGAACAGCTTCATTCAGCACCGGAGACAACACCCCGTTCTGGCTGGTAAACAACCGCTTCGGACTTTCATCTATCAAAAAAAACAACGGCTATCTACGCGCCGGCATCTTCAAAGAAGCGAACAAAAACGGTAAGAAATTTGCCTGGGGAGCAGGAGTCGATCTTGCGGCTGCCTATAATTTCTCATCCTCATTTATTGTGCAACAGATGTATGCCGAACTTCGCTACCGCTGCCTCGGGCTTACTGTGGGCAGCAAAGAGTTTTCGGGGGGATTCAATAACCCCCGCCTATCTACCGGCAATCTCACATTTTCTACAAACGCCCGACCGATTCCTCAGGCAAAGTTAGGTATTCCCGAATATACCAAAGTGCCCCTTACCAAGGGATGGCTCTCGGTGAAAGGATATATTTCATACGGATTTTTCACTGATTCACGCTGGCAGAAAAATTTTGCCGCCGAAGGGAGCAAGCGTACTGAAGATGTACTTTTCCACTCAAAAGCCGGATTCCTGAAAATAGGTGATTACCGGCGCTTCCCTCTTGAATTTGAAGGAGGATTACAGATGGCGGCGCAGTTTGGCGGCAAATCAATCAGAGGTAATTCCGTCATTGATATGCCCAACTCACTGAAAGACTGGCTGAAAGTGATTATCCCCTCATCGGGAGGCTCTGATACCCCTATCGGAGAGCAGACAAATGTGTATGGCAATCACGTGGGAGACTGGAATTTCGCATTATCTTATACACCGGCAAGCAATAGATGGTCAGCAAAAGTTTATTACGACCACTTTTTTGAGGATCATTCAATGATGTTTCTTGATTACACATGGCGGGATATGCTGCTCGGAGCGGAAATGAGACTGCCGAAGAATCCTTTCGTCAGCACTGTGGTGTATGAATATCTTATTACGAAAGATCAGGCGGGACCGGTGTATTGGGACCACACTCCAGAAATCACCGAGCAGGTGAGCGGAAGAGACCAATATTACAACCATGGCATTTATACCGGTTGGCAAAACTGGGGAATGGGCATAGGCAACCCAATGCTTATTTCACCGATATATAACCGAGACCATAGCCTCTACTTTTATCACAACAGAGTGGAAACCCACCACCTCGGACTTGAGGGACAGCCGATTCCACTTGTAGGCTACCGGCTTCTACTGTCATACACCCGCAGCTGGGGCACATACGACACCCCTACTCCTAAAGTGCTTAAAAATTTCAATACTCTTATCGAGACCACATTCACCCCGCAGAAACTATCCGGATGGAGCGGAAAATTCTCTATCGCCACTGACGGTGGTTCACTTCTCGGACCCAGCTTCGGAGTGATGGTATCCATCAAAAAGACCGGTTGGCTATGAAATATAATATCACAAGAATAGTGGCGTCGGTAACTATCGTTCTAATCCTCGCGACTCTTGCCTCTTGTAGAAAGGGAGGGATAAACGGCGACCTGGACGGGCAATGGAGAGTGCTGACCGTCGAAGATTTGTCAACCGGCACCGTAACGGAGCCGACCAACATTTTCTACTGCTTCTACCTGCATACGGTCAACCTATCTAATCCCGGAGTAGCCGCTACCGGCATAATGACATATTCCGGCACTTCACTCACTTTGGAATTCCCATATTTCCCCGCTAACTATACCGAGGGCACTCTAAGTTCATGGGGGATTTATACCACTGAAACAAATTTCAAGATTGAACGGCTAAACTCTAATCATCTCACAATAGCGAGCACGAGATCAAGAATCACCATGCGCAAATTCTAACACATGATTTTTTTCGCGGAGAGATTTAAAACAAATCGCTTGCACCGTTAACATTTTTAGACTATCTTTGCGGAAATAGGACGTTAAAACTCGGTTTATCCGGCAAAACGCCCTATTCGTCAGCTAAAAACCGAAAGGATTTTTCATGCCGACAGATTGTATACAAACAGTGCAAGCACAATGAACCAATTAAAATACAGCCACATATCACATTCTCAACCGGAGAGCTCACACCGGTGGATGTATGGTTGCTTGCATACCCTTTCAAACACACCTAATACCTGAAATCATGACCTCCTGGATTCTGAGCTCTATCTCCGCCATGCTGCTGAGCATCCTGTTTGCGGGAATTATCATTCCGCAGATTCTCCTCGTTTCTTTCCGGAGAAAACTATTTGACGAACCGGATGAACGCAAAATCCACAGAGGCTCAGTGCCACGACTCGGCGGCATTGCATTCACTCCCGTTATATGTTTCTCGGTTTCTCTTCTTCTAGGTCTTGCATATCTAACCGGCGACAAAAGCATTGAGCAGACCATGGGGGAAAATGCACAGGCTGTGTCATTCGGCTTCTGCGCGCTCCTCATGCTCTACCTCACAGGCATGGCGGACGACCTTATCGGCGTGAGATACCGCGCAAAATTCATCGTGCAGATTTTTTGCTCGGTGCTCCTGATAGGCGGCGGACTATGGATCAATAACCTGCACGGTGTTCTGGGGCTTCAGCACATAAGTCCGTTCCTCGGAATTCCCCTCACCATACTCATGGTTGTCTATATCATCAACGCCATAAATCTTATTGACGGTATTGACGGTCTAGCATCTGGGCTGAGCGGAGTCGCGTTCATTCTATACGGTTCAGCATTCCTTATGATCGGCAAGCCGGTTTATGCCATGATTTCGTTTGCCGCATTCGGTGTTCTCATACAGTTTTTCTACTATAACGTTTTTGGTAATCCCGAAAAACGCAAGAAAATTTTCATGGGCGATACCGGCAGTCTCACAATCGGTCTCTTTCTTGTATTCCTCGGACTCACACTGCTGCAATGCGCTCCGGAAACGCTTCCCGTGTTCGGCACAAACCCGTTGATTCTCGCCGTGTCTCCACTCATCATACCATGCTTCGATGTTGTGC
>CAMWYV010000079.1 GCA_947178565.1 uncultured Porphyromonadaceae bacterium
ATGATCATTTTTGTTATTTAGTTATAATTAATTGCTTTAGATTATTTGCGCGGCAAAATTAAGCACTTTTTTCTTTTCCACAAAATATTCTCTGGCAATTATAACCCATTTTTACCGAATTTTCAACTTTTCACCACAATCCACCTCAATTTACATTTCATTTTGGCTGGATGAATTAATTTTCTTAATTTCGGAGTCGAATAATTTCATTTCACCTTAATAAATATACACCGTGAAACATATTGCATATTCCTGCATTGCCTTTGTGCTCACAGCAGTTGCCGCTTGCTCAACCGACAAATGGGAACCGACAGACTATATCGCTTATGTAAATCCATTTATCGGCGCAGCCGACAACGGTCACACTTTTCCCGGGGCATGCCGTCCTTTCGGAATGATCCAGACCAGCCCAGTCACCGGAGCGATCGGCTGGAGATACTGCTCTGAATATGTTTTTTCCGACTCCATAATATGGGGATTTACACAGACTCATCTCAACGGCACCGGGTGTATGGATCTGGGGGATATACTCGTTATGCCTCTCACCGGCGAGCGAGTGCGTGCCTGGGATGCCTACCGCAGCACATTCAGCAAATCGACTGAAGAAGCGACGCCAGGATATTATGCTGTAACTCTAACACAGCCTGACGTGCGTGCAGAATTAACGGCATCTACAAGAGCGGCATTACACCGCTATACATTTAATAAAGCTGATTCGGCTTCTCTGCTGATTGACCTGCAGCACGGTCCTGCATGGAGCGAAGGACAGTATCATGGTCAAGTGAGAGAATGCGAGACCGCCTGGGAAGACGAGTACACACTCACCGGTATGATCAGAAATGCCGTGTGGGTAAACCAACGCTACTTCTTTGTCATGAAATTCAATCGGGCTGTCACCGACACAATTAATCTTAGAATGTCACCCGGCGAACGCGGGCAGCGCATCATCGCGTCCTTTAATATGCAGCCGGGTGATACCCTCATGATGAAAGTAGCCATGAGCACTACGGGAATAGATGGAGCCAAAGCCAACCTTGAAAATGAAATTGGACACTGGGATTTTGAAAAAGTGCGCGAACAGGCACGCGACGAATGGAATTCATACCTCGGGAGAATCGAGGTTGAAGGCACAACTGAACAGAAAACCAATTTCTATACAGCTTACTATCACACGATAATTCAGCCAAATATCATCTCGGATATTGACGGCAAGGTGCGCACTGCCGCCGATTCAGTAGTGGAAGCTCCCGGTGGACAGTTCTACTCAACCTTCTCTCTGTGGGATACATATCGTGCCGCCCATCCATTCTACACCCTCATGACTCCCGAAAAAGTGGATCCGTTTGTCAATTCGCTTGTTACGCAGAGCGAAGTCCAGGGATTCCTGCCGATATGGGCACTCTGGGGAGGAGAAACTTACACAATGATTGGTAATCATGCTGTTGCCGTTATAGCCGAGGCATATCGCAAGGGATTCCACGGATTTGATGCCGACAGAGCATTTGAAGCCGTAAAGCGCACTCAGACAGTGAGCCATCCGCAGAAAAGCGATTGGGAAACTTATACACGCTACGGATACTTCCCTACCGACCTCACCCCTGCCGAATCCGTTTCGTCCACATTAGAGAGCTGCTACGATGACTACGCAGCCGCTGATATGGCTTCTCTTCTCGGCAGGACTGATGATGAAAAAATATTCAGAGAAAGAGCGGACTATTACAAGAATCTGTTTGACGTACAAACTGGATTCATGCGACCCAAACTATCGGACGGTTCATGGAAATCGCCTTTTGACCCGTCCGGTGTTAGCCATGCCGAGAGCACCGGAGGTGATTACACCGAAGGAAATGCCTGGCAATACACTTGGCACGTTCAGCATGATGTGCCGGGGCTGATCGGACTCTTCGGTGGAGAAGAACCGTTCCTCGCCAAACTTGACTCTGTTTTCACAACTACACTTGTCACCAGCCAGAGCGATGTGACAGGTCTTATCGGTCAATACGCCCATGGCAATGAGCCAAGTCACCATGTGATATATCTTTATACTCTCGCCGGTAAACCGGCTCGCACTCATGAACTCGTGCGCGAAGTATTCGACCGGTTCTACCGCCCGGAGCCAGATGGACTGAGCGGAAACGATGACTGCGGACAGATGTCGGCTTGGTATATGTTCTCTGCAATGGGCTTCTACCCTGTTGATCCGGTGAGCGCGCAATATGTGCTGGGAGCACCGCAAATGCCAGAATTTATTTTACATCTCGCCGATGGCAATAAGTTTGAGATTAAAGCGGAAGGACTGTCTGCCAACGCAAAATATGTAGAGAGTATAACTCTCAACGGAAAACCTCATACCTCTCCGTTCCTCAGCCATTCCGACATTACAGCCGGAGGCAAACTGGTATTTAAAATGACTGATGACAAATCGAAAACAATAACTTATACTAAATAAAAACTAAATTATCACATAATGAGAAAATATCCTAAAATCGGTATACGTCCCACCATTGACGGTCGTCAGGGTGGAGTACGTGAAAGTCTGGAAGAAAAAACCATGAGCCTCGCCAAAGCTGTGGCAGCCCTGATTTCTTCAAATCTTCGTAATGGTGACGGTTCACCTGTTGAATGTGTAATCGCCGACGGCACGATAGGCAGAGTTGCCGAAACTGCAGCCTGCGCTGAAAAATTCGAACGTGAAGGTGTAGGAGCCACAATTACCGTTACTTCATGTTGGTGCTACGGTGCGGAAACTATGGATATGAATCCTTACTGGCCTAAGGCTGTGTGGGGATTCAACGGCACTGAGCGCCCGGGAGCGGTGTATCTCGCTGCCGTTCTTGCCGCTCATGCCCAGAAGGGACTCCCCGCTTTCGGCATATACGGTCACGATGTTCAGGATCTGGATGACAATACAATCCCGGCGGATGTTGCTGAAAAAATCCTCCGTTTCGCCCGTTCTGCTATGGCGGCTGCAACAATGCGCGGAAAATCCTATCTCTCTATGGGCAGTGTTTCCATGGGAATCGCCGGTTCAATCGTTGATCCGAACTTTTTCCAGGAATATCTCGGCATGAGAAACGAATCTGTTGACCTTACAGAAATAATCCGCCGAATGACCGAAGGCATATACGACAAGGAAGAGTATGCAAAAGCTCTTGCCTGGACTGAAAAGTATTGTAAGGTCAACGAAGGCGATGATATTTCCAACCATACCGAAAAAAGAAAAAACAGAGAACAGAAAGATGCCGACTGGGATTTCATAGTGAAGATGACCATCATCATGAGAGATCTCATGATAGGCAATCCCAAACTGCTCTCACTTGGATTTAAAGAAGAAGCAATGGGTCACAATGCCATAGCCGCCGGCTTCCAGGGTCAGAGACAATGGACTGACTTCTATCCCAACGGCGATTTCAGCGAGGCTCTGCTCAACACCTCTTTTGACTGGAACGGAATAAGAGAAGCATTTGTACTCGCCACTGAGAATGATGCCTGCAACGGAGTTGCCATGCTCTTCGGACATCTGCTCACAAACCGCGCTCAGATTTTCTCAGACGTGCGCACATACTGGAGTCCGGAAGCAGTGAAAAGAGTTACCGGCAAAGAACTCACAGGCTTGGCTAAAAACGGCATAATCCACCTCATAAACTCCGGCGCTACTACACTTGACGGCTCCGGACAGGCACTTGAAAATGGTGAACCCGTGATGAAAGAACACTGGAATATGACAAAGCAGGATGTAGAGGAGTGCCTCAAGGCTACAACCTGGTATCCGGCAAACCGCGACTACTTCCGTGGAGGCGGTTTCTCAAGCAACTTCCTGTCAAAAGGTGGAATGCCCGTGACCATGAGCCGCCTCAACCTTGTCAAAGGTCTCGGACCGGTATTGCAGATTGCCGAAGGATGGACTGTTGAAATAGATCCTGAAATAAACCGTGCCCTTGATAAGCGCACCGATCCCACCTGGCCCACAACCTGGTTCGTGCCCCGACTCATGCCGGAACGCGATCCATTCAAGGATGTTTACTCTGTGATGAACAACTGGGGTGCCAACCACGGCGCTATCTCATACGGACATATCGGTGCCGACCTCATCACCCTTGCATCTATCCTAAGAATTCCGGTATGTATGCACAATGTTGATGACAACAAGATATTCCGCCCCTCCGCATGGAATGCATTCGGTATGGATAAGGAAGGTGCCGATTACCGCGCATGCAAAAATTACGGACCTATATATAAATAAGGTAAGCCATGGCTACAAAAGAACAGATTGAAACCTTCGTCGGCTACGCCCGCAAAGTAGGACAAGCCGGACTCACCATTTGCAGCAGTGGCAACCTATCCTGGCGCATCGGCGATGAAGTACTTATCTCTGGAACCGGATCATGGGTGCCTGAACTCACACCTGACAGAGTATCAGTTTGCCGTCTGGCAGACGGAGAAGTGCTGAACGGTGTGAAGCCGTCCATGGAAAGCGTATTCCACATGGGAGTGATGCGCAAGCGTCCGGAAGTAAATGTGGTGCTTCATTTCCAGTCGCCATACGCTACAGCAGTAGCGTGTATGGACACTCCCCCTGCAAACTTCAACTTCACCGCAGAAGTACCTATCCATGTAGGAAATCCCATACCGATGATTCCATACTTCCGCCCGGGTTCACCGGAGCTTGCCGAGCATGTAGTGGCTGAGATGACTCACTGCAACTCGGTGATTCTCCGCAAACATGGGCAAGTGGTATGTGGTGCCGACTTCAACCAAGCGTTTGAAAGAGCTATGTTCTTTGAAATGGCGTGCAGAATCGCGGTGTTGAACGGCAATAATGTCAATCCCCTTACTCCGGCAGAAATATCAGACCTTGATATTTACATAAACGGCAAGAAATGAAAGATGCTTTCATAGCGGCAGACTTCGGTGGCAGCAGCGGGCGAGTTATCGCCGGCTGCATCACCGACGGTCGCCTTGAACTCAACGAAGTGCACCGGTTCAAAAACGGACCTGTATCTATGGGAAACTCAGTTTTCTGGGACTTTCCATATCTTTTTTCCGAACTGAAAAAAGGGCTTCACAAAGTCGTTCTTAACGGATACCGTATTCAAAGCATCGGAATAGACACCTGGGGAGTGGATTTCGGGCTCATCGACAAAGCCGGTAACCTGCTCTCCAATCCCTATTGCTATCGTGACAGCGCCACCCTGCCTTATCCCGACCGTTTTTTCAGCAAAACAGACCGGGAAAAACACTACGGAGTAAATGGCACTCAGGTCATGCCGATAAACACTCTCTTCCGGCTAATGGCGATACGTGATAATTCTCCGTGGTTACTCGAAGACGCAGAACACTTACTGTTCACGCCAGACCTTTTTGCTTACTTCCTTACCGGAATTCCCGTAAACGAATATTGCATATCCTCCACCTCAGAGCTCATGAACGCTACAACAAGGTCATGGGATATGGAACTGATAGAGCAATGTGGACTTCCGAAAAAGATTTTCGGCAAAATAGTTGCTCCGGGTAGTGTTATCGGAAACCTTACAAAAGAAGTGTCTGACGAAATCGGTATTGACTATCCCGTACCGGTGATTGCGGTTGCATCGCACGATACGGCAAGTGCGGTATTCGCTGTTTCGCGCGACAATTCCCGACAAGCATTCCTGAGCTCCGGCACATGGTCGCTCCTCGGAGCTGTGATTGACTCTCCGATTCTCACCAAGGAGGCTATGGCTGCCGGCTTCACCAATGAAGGTGCGGTTGATTTTAAAATCAGATTTCTACAGAATATCACAGGACTATGGATTCTTCAGCGACTTGTGGAGCAGTGGGAGAAAGAAGGAGTTTTCCCCGGATATGCCGAACTGATTAAGAACGCGAAAAGTAGCGCTTGCACTACCATAATTGATGTCGATGCTCCGGAGTTCGCCAACTCATTCAATATGCATAAAGCCATTATAGAATATTGTCGTAAGCACAATCTTTCCACTCCGGAAACAATTGCCGATTTCGTGATGGTTGTTTGTCGCTCCCTCGCATATAGATACAAAAAGGGTATCGATGCACTCAATTCTCTTCTCC
>CAMWYV010000080.1 GCA_947178565.1 uncultured Porphyromonadaceae bacterium
TATATATATACTAACGACTTACGACCGCACCAACTAAAAACAAACTGTTAAAACAGAAAAATATTATAGAATTTTATAGAAATACCGGAAAATATTGATACCTTTGCGACTTCATAGGCTTGGAAAAGTCCTGTGACACAGTATGAAATATAGCGGCGAAAGGCTCTTGATATAAGACCCCTAAGCCGGACTGAATAAAGCGAATTGAAGTAATTCACTATATGTCTAATTATTTTTTAGTATGAAAAAGTTTTTATTATTGCTATTGACCGTGGCTACGTTCGCGATCGCATCAGCACAGACACGCACCGTTACCGGTACTGTCATCTCAGCTGACGACAACGAGCCTCTTGCCGGTGCGAGCGTCCTCCCTATTGGCGGAGGTATGGGCACCTCGACTGACGTTGACGGTAAGTTCACACTCAAAGTGAACTCAAACGTGCACAAAATCAGAGTTACCTTTGTGGGTATGCACACTCTGGAAGTGGACATCACCAACGAGCCCATGCTCATCAAGATGGTTAGCTCCGACAGCAGCCTCGATGAAGTTATGGTCGTTGCATACGGTACCGCCAAGAAATCGGCATTTACCGGTTCTGCAACCGTAATCAATGCTGAAGAAATCGAGCAGTCTCAGGTTACCAACGCCCTCAACGCCCTTCAGGGTAAGGCTGCAGGTACTCAGATCTACAACCAGTCAGGTCAGCCCGGTAACGGCCCTTCATCAATCATTATCCGCGGTATCTCTTCACTCAACGCCGGCAACAGTCCGCTTATCGTGCTTGACGGTGTGCCCTACGGCGGTTCTATCACAAATATCAACACTGCCGATATCGAGTCTATGACCATCCTCAAGGATGCCGCTTCAAACGCTCTTTACGGTGCCCGTGGTGCTAACGGTGTAATCCTAATCACCACCAAGAAGGCTAAAGCTGGTTCAAACGCTATCGTTACTCTCGATGCAAAGTGGGGTCAGAACTCACGTGCCGTTCAGGACTACAATACCATTCAGAATCCCCGTCTCTATATGGAGACATACTACACATCTCTCTACAACTACTTCACCACCGAACAGGGCATGACCCCCAACCAGGCTTGGCAGGCAGCTAACAACAACCTTATCAGCAGTTCTGACTACGGTCTCGGTTACCAGCCTTTCACCTACCCCTCCAATGAATTCTTCATCGGTCGCAACGGCAAGGTGAATCCCGCCGCTACTCTCGGAAATATGGTAAGCTACAACGGAATGGACTACCTCATCACTGCTGATGACTGGCTCGCAGAAACCTACAGCAAGAGCCTCCGTCAGGAATACAACGTGTCTGTTTCCAATTCATCTCAGTACACCAATTTCTACGCTTCTGTCGGCTACCTCAACAACGAGGGTATCATCGCCAATACAAACTACGAGCGTTTCACCGGTCGCTTGAACGCTGACTCTCAGGTAAAATCATGGCTCAAGGTCGGCGGTAACCTCGCGTACGCCCACACAAACAACAATGCTATGTCGTCTGACGGTTCTACCTCATCGGTAGCAAACCCTCTTGCCATCGCAACTACTATCGCTCCCATCTACCCGATGTATATCCGTGACGGAAAGGGTCAGATTATGAGAAATTCCGACAACATGATTCTCTATGACTACGGTCAGGGAGAGAACGCCGGTCTCCGTCGTCCCGGTGGAGCATCATTCGGTTCCAACGGTGTTTCAGACGTTATGTACAATACCAACAATACCGAAGGTAACTCTGTAAATGCCACCGGATTCGCTGAAGTTCGTTTCCTGAAGGACTTCAAGTTCACTACAAACAACACCGTTTATGTGAATGAATATCGTTCTACATATGTAAACAATCCTCTTACTGAAAACAACATCTCATCAGGCGGTCTTGTTGAGAAAGATCACAACCGCTACATGACCTATTCATTCCAGCAGCTCCTCAACTGGAACCGCAAGTTCGGTAAGCACGATGTCGCTATCCTTCTCGGTCACGAAAATACCTGGATCAAGACCGCATACCTCAGTGCCACCCGCACAAATATGTTCGCTCCGGGCAACCACGAGCTCAGCGGTGCAGTTATCGACAACTCTATGGACTCTTACACCTCTGACTACGATAACGAAGGCTACTTCTTCCGCGCTCAGTATGACTACGACAGCAAATACTTCGCATCAGCCTCATATCGTCGTGACGCTTCCTCACGGTTCCATCCCGATCACCGTTGGGGTAACTTCTGGTCACTCGGAGCCGCTTGGATTATCTCTAAGGAAGACTGGTTCCAGGCTCCCTGGGTAAACATGTTGAAGATCAAGGCTTCTTACGGTGAGCAGGGTAACGATAATATCGGTAACTACCGCTACACCAACAACTATACTATTGTAAACGTGGACGGTCAGCCCTCACTCTCTGCAAGCTCTGTCAAGGGTAACCCCAATATCTCCTGGGAAAAGAACGGAAACTTCAACGCAGGTGTTGAATTCGCGTTCCTGAACAACAGACTCAGCGGTAGCATCGAAGGCTTCATACGTAACACCACCGATATGCTCTATCAGAAGCCTCTCGCTGCTTCAACAGGATACTCAAACCAGTGGGAAAACTTCGGTGATATGCGCAACACCGGTATGGAAATCGACCTCCACGGCACCGTCATCGATACCCGTGACTTCACTTGGGATCTCAACCTCAACTTCACATTCTACAAAAACAAAGTTACCCGCCTCCCCGAAACCAACAGAGGCAACTATGTTGAAGGTCACTACGGAACATCATCACGCGGATTCTTCATCGCCGAAGGTCTCCCCCTCTATACCTACTACATGGCTCAGTTTGCAGGCGTTGACCCCGAAAACGGTAAACCCCTCTTCTGGAAGAACGTATATAAGAAAGATGACAACGGTGAGATCATCAAAGACGCAGCCGATCATCCTATCGTCGAGTCACGCGAAAAGGTTGACTACAACGACGATCCCGACAAATATCTCTGCGGCTCCGCTATCCCCAAGGCATACGGCGGCTTCGGAACAGCATTTACCTTCAAAGGCTTCGACCTCTCCGTTGACTTCACATATCAGATCGGCGGCAAGGTTATCGACAGCAGCTACGACAGCTATATGAACGCTCCTCAATCAGGTTTCCGTGGTGCTACTTTCCACGCTGACGTGCTCAAATCCTGGACACCCGAAAACCCCGGCTCAACCATACCCCGCTTCCAGTTCGGTGACGATTTCCAGATCACATCCGATCAGTATCTTACCGATGCTTCCTACCTCACACTCCAGAACGTTAATTTCGGCTACACCATTCCCAAGAATATCTGCAAGAAGATGTTCCTTGAAAAGATCCGCGTGTATTTCAGCGGCGAAAATCTGTGGTTGTGGTCTAAGCGTCAGGGTCTCGACCCCCGTCAGTTTGCCCTCGGTGGCAGCAGCGTCAGCGGTGGTAACGCATACTATTCGGCTATCCGCACTATGTCAGGCGGCATCACTGTAACTTTCTAATCAATTTACAACTATTCACAATGAAAAATATATTGAAATCGCTTGCGGTTCTGACCGTGGCAACACCCATGCTGACGGGATGTATCGAAGAGACATTCCCTACCAGTGGAGTGACTACAGAACAGGTTGCCCAGTCGTCAAAATCTCTTGAATCTATCGTCAAGGGTATGCCGGCATACATGAAGGAATGGCACATCTGGAGCACAAATGCTTTTGACTTCGGTTATCCTGCCATATTCATCGCACAGAATGTGATGACCAATGACATGGTTCAGCCTTTTAATGGCTATCAGCACTTCTTGTATTGGGAACAGGTAACCGTATCAATAGACCCGGAATATCTGCTATCTCAGATCAACTGGTACTACCTCAACTTCCAGGTTAAGGCTGCGAATGAAGTGATCGGTATGCTTTCTGACCCGAAAACACCGGAACAGATTAAATGCCTTGCAGAGGCTATAACCTATCGTTCGGCAACATATCTTGACATGGCGCGCATATACGAGTTCTTGCCTAACGCTACCATCAGCCCTGTCAATGCTGCCGGTAACGACGTTACAGGTCTCACTGTGCCATACGTTACTCCCGATATGACAAGTGACGAGATATCAAACAATCCCCGTCTGCCTCACGCGGAGATGTCAAAGCATCTTCTCGAAGACCTCGCAGAGGCAGAACAGCTCTTCCTGTCAACAACTGCCTCACGTAGCTCAAAGGTGTTCCCCGACCTCGCTGTTGTATATGGTCTTATGGCTCGTGTATATATGTGGGACGAGAACTATCCAGAGGCTGCAAAGTATGCCCGCAAGGCTATCACTACCGGCTCAGGCTATGCGCCCCTCACCAGAACAGAGTGGTTTGACAAAACCAACGGCTTCAACAATTCAAGCTTCAACTCCTGGATGTGGGCTATACAGTATGAAAACAATGATGACGCTGTTACTACCGGACAGAATTCAAACTGGGCAAGTTTCATGGTTTCTGAATCAGCTATCGGCTACAACGGTCAGCGTGGTTGTAACATGATGATCGATGCCGCTCTATACGCTTCTATCGACAATGCCGACTGGCGTAAGCTCTCTTGGAAAGCTCCTGCAGGAAGCGCGCTCTCCGGTCTTGAACCTTTCATATCGGCAAGCCAAGCAAACTCGCTTATGACCTACACTGGCATTAAATTCCGTCCAGGTAGCGGTGTCGTTGACCAGAGAACAACAACATTCACCGTGGCTGTTCCCCTCATGCGAATCGAAGAGATGTATCTCATAGAGGCTGAGGCTACAGCACAGACCAATCCCGGTCAGGGCAAAACCCTTCTCGAATCATTCATGCAGACTTACCGCTACCCCACCTATGTATGTCTTGCTTCAGACAAGGACGGAGTGGTTGACGAGTGCTTCAAGCAGAAACGCATCGAGTTCTGGGGTGAAAACGTAATATTCTATGACTATAAGCGCCTCAATAAGGGCGTGACCCGTGCTTATCAGGGTTCAAATTGGCCTGCGGCAACTCAGTACAATGTAACAGGTCGTCCCGGATGGATGAACTGGCCTTTCGTCAGCTATGAAAGCGACTTCAACAAAGGTGTGGAAGGCTACCTCAACCCCCCTGTAGGTGATAAATTCAAACCGGCTACTAACAATTAAGTAAGTTAACACGATGAAATTCAATAAAATATTTTCAATCCTCGGGCTTACCGCAGCAATGGCTTTCACAGCTTGTACTGACTCGGTGGAATATACCCCCGCGCCCCAGGAAGAAACACCCGGGGTTTATTTCCCGGATGTAGAAATATCTGACTTCGCTCTTGATGCGAATTCAACAGCGCAGGTTATCACAATCTCACGCAAGGAAGTCGGTGGAGAAGTGACTGTAGGCATCACCGCCACAGGAGATACCGACAAATTCTCCGTTCCCGCTTCCGTAACCTTTGCCGGCGGTGCTGAGACTGCGGTCATCAACATCACTCCTCTTGTTGATCAGATGGTTGACTTCACTACCTACAAACTCGCCCTCACCATCGCTCCCGAGTATAGCTCAGATTATCTCGTTAACACTTGGGAAGGAACATTCGTTTATGCAAACAGCAAAGAATGGGTTTCACTCGGTATGTGCGTATATACCGATGATATGGTTGGACCGTTGTTCAGCAACCCCTGTTTCTCTTGGGAGGTTGAAATCGAGGAGCACACAAATACCCCCGGTCTCTACCGCCTCGTCAATCCTTACGGCTGCGAGGATTCTCCCTTTGCACGCTACTGCAAACTTGAAGAGAATTATATAATCGTTGACGCTACCAACCCTGCAAAAGTATTCTTCGGAGAAGATCCCAACGATGGCTTCACTACCGGCGTTGACATGGGCTACGGTATCATGACTATCGGACTGCAGGCATTTGGAACATATGCTGACGGCAAAATCACATGGCCGGTAAAAGGACTTGCGATATTCGATGATGACGGCGGATATTACGCTAACCAGAGCGGCAAATTCTGCATTGACCTTTCAGACCTCGTAGATTAATCTTTAACTCCTTATATCTAAGAGCGGATGCCACCCGGCA
>CAMWYV010000081.1 GCA_947178565.1 uncultured Porphyromonadaceae bacterium
TTAGCGAACGCTTCAATAATTCCGGAACTCTTTACGTTGCTCCGGGTCGTTTCAATCTTATCGGCGAGCATACAGACTACAATGGTGGTTTCGTGTTCCCGGGAGCCATTGATAAGTTCATGATGGCTGAAATTCTCCCCAACGGCACAGATAAAGTGAGAGTGTACTCGCTCGACCTTGATGATTACGCTGAATTCGGTCTCAACGAAGCTGACGCCCCCGAACAGAGCTGGGCAAGATATATTTTCGGCGTTTGCCGTGAAATCCTCAAAAGAGGAGGCAAGGTTGAAGGATTTGATGCCGCTTTTGCCGGCAATGTGCCCCTCGGTGCTGGGCTTTCATCTTCTGCCGCCCTTGAAAGCTGCTTCGCAAATGCGCTCAACGACCTTTTCAACGACAACAACATTGACAAATTCGAGCTCGCACGAATCGGTCAATCCACAGAGCACAACTATTGCGGCGTGAACTGCGGTATCATGGACCAGTTTGCAAGCGTTTTCGGCAAAAAAGATCACCTGATGCGTCTCGACTGCCGCTCTATGGAATTTGAATACTTCCCATTCAAGCCGGTAGGTCACAAGCTTGTGCTTCTTGACTCTGTTGTTAAGCACGAACTCGCTGACTCTCCATACAACAAGCGCCGCCAGAGTTGTGAGAGAGTTGCCAAAAGACTCGGAATTGAGACACTGCGCGACGCTACTATGGAAATGCTTGACGCCATCAAAACAGACATTACCGCTGAGGACTACTTCCGTGCAAAATTCGTGATTGAGGAGAAAGACCGCGTTCTCGCTGTGTGCGATGCACTTGTTGCCGGTGACTATGACACTGTTGGTCGCTGTATGTACGAAACACACAGAGGTCTCTCCAAAGACTACGAAGTGAGCTGCGAAGAGCTCGACTACCTGAACGACATCGCCAAAGAATGCGGAGTTACCGGCTCACGCATCATGGGCGGAGGATTCGGTGGCTGCACCGTTAACCTCGTCAAGGATGAGCTGTACGACAACTTCATCGCTACCGCTAAGAAGAAATTCAAAGAGCGCTACGGACACGAGCCCAAAGTGTATCCCGTTGTAGTTAGCGACGGAGCAAAAAAATACGAGAATTAAAGATTTGCAATATAGAGAGAGTTAATATTTTTGGCATGAGGGTCTGTGAAGATCTTCATGCTTTTTTAATGTACGGCAAGGATGCATTCAAATCTGGTTTGGATGGTTGAACAAAATAGCGTACCTTTGTGGTATGGCAGAGCATCCGGCTACACGTTTAGGCAAAATATACCTGTTCCCGGTTCCGTTAAGTGACGGGGCTCTTGATGCTGTGTTACCGCAGAAAAACATTGAACTGATCAGGAATATCTCATTTTTCGTTGTAGAAAACATCAGAAGTGCCCGACGCTTCCTGAAAAAATGCGACCGATCCATCAATATTGACGACCTTACTTTTTTCACTCTCAACGAGCACACCGCGGCAGATGAGATTCCATCCATGATATTGCCTGCACTGCAAGGCAATGATATCGGCGTCATATCCGAAGCGGGATGCCCGGCTGTAGCTGATCCGGGAGCCGATATTGTGGCTATCGCCCAGCGAAAAGGAGTGGAAGTGGTGCCCCTCGTCGGTCCCTCAAGCATACTCATGGGGCTTATGGGTTCCGGCTTCAATGGGCAGACATTCGCTTTTGCCGGATACCTACCGGTTGACCAGGCGGCGAGAACAGCAAGACTCAAGGATATGGAGCGCCGCATCAACAAAGAGCGACAGACTCAGATATTCATTGAAACTCCCTATCGCAACAATAAGCTAATTGCCGAACTTTGCACTGCCCTACCCTCATCTATGCTCCTATGTGTGGCATCAGACATCAGCGGAGAGAAACAGAGCATAGTCACCAGACCGATTGGCGAGTGGAAGAAAACCGCTTACGACTACTCACACACACCGACTATATTCCTCCTCTTTAATTGATATATGGCTAAGATACCACACATCCCGCAGCCCGGACTATTCGATTTCATGGAGGGACTCGTGCCAGAGAGAGAAATTCCAATTCCTGTTCACCCCTCTTTCGGGGATTTCGTGGTGGAAGTAAATAAAACACGGCTCGTTGCAGAGAACCCGGCACCGATAAATTCCCTCGATGAGCCAATAGCCATAGACACCAGTCCACGTGATGCCATCTTTTTCAAGAGCTTCGGTAGCGGCAGCAGTGGTAACTGCTCGTTTATCGGAGACAGAAGCGGAGGATTCCTCATTGATGCCGGAGTTGACTCGCGCGCGGTTATCGAGGGACTGAAGAGCATCGATCTTGACATGAAGGACATTCACGGCATCTGCCTAACCCATGACCATGGCGACCATGTGAGATGCGTGTACTCGATTGTGCGTCATCACAATCACATCAAGGTTTTCTGCACACCAAAAGCATTTGCCGGTATTCTCCGCCGTCACAGCGTGTCACGCCGCCTTAAAGACTATCATCAGCCAATATACAAGGAGTTCCCTTTCAGGATTGGAAATTTTGAAATCACAGCGTTTGAGGTTGATCATGACGGCACAGACAATGCCGGATTCTTCATATCCAAAGGCAATCTGCACATGACAGTCGCCACCGATTTAGGATGCATATCCCCACGCGCCGACTATTATATGCGTCAGTCTAATTTCATCGTGGTTGAAAGTAACTACGATGCAGAAATGCTTAGAAACGGACCATACACATCATATCTCAAAGCGCGTATAGCCACCGACAACGGGCACATGGACAATGCCCATACCGCCGCATATCTCGCGTCAATCAAATCACCGCTACTGAAAAACGTATTCCTCTGCCATCTAAGTAAGGACAACAACACCCCGGCTCTTGCATTTTCAACAGTGGCACAAGCACTCGGAATCACTCCCGGAGTCACCCCTGACCCCGACAGCATTCGCCTTGAAGTTCTCCCAAGATATGATGCGTCACCTTTATATATACTGCGTAAGTAAACAGCCATGACTGAGCAAAGAATTCCGTTGATCGGCAATACACTCGAAGACCTGCAGAAAGTAGCCGCGGAATGCGGTATGCCCAAATTTGCGGCAAAACAGATTGCTGACTGGTTATATGTCAAGAAAGTTACCGGGATAGACGCTATGACAAACCTCTCCAAGGTTGCCAGAAAAAAACTCGGCGCAAAATACACCGTAGGGCGTGAAGCGCCACTCGAAACATACCGAAGCGGCGACGGCACCGATAAATATATCTTCGCCGGAGTACCGGGCAGAAATATCGAGGCTGTGATGATTCCCGACAAAGAGCGAGCCACACTCTGCGTCAGTTGTCAGGCGGGATGCCGCATGAACTGCGCCTTCTGCATGACTGGACGAAACGGATTTGACGGCAACCTCACATCGGCGCAGATAATGAATCAGATTCTGTCGGTTGACGAAAGCGACAGCCTGACAAACATCGTATTCATGGGCATGGGAGAGCCCACCGACAATCTTGACGCCGTTCTCAAAACCATAGAAATTCTCACAGCACCGTGGGGACTCGCCTGGAGCCCGAAACGAATCACGGTATCCACAATCGGAAATCTTGCCGGACTGAAACGGCTGCTTGATGAAACCAAAGTGCATATAGCGATCAGCGTACACACACCGTTTGCAGAAGAACGCAAGGAAATTATGCCGGTGGAAAAAGCATGGTCCGTTGCCGATGTGATGAATCTTCTGCGGCGCTATGATTTCACCGGTCAGCGCCGCCTCTCCGTCGAATATACCATGTGGGCAGGCAGAAACGATGATATACGCCACGCAAGAGCACTCGCACGGCTGCTACGCGACACTCACGCGAGAGTCAATCTCATCCGCTTCCACAAAATCCCCGGTTTTGACGGCGCAACCGCATCCGATCGGGTCATGACAGAGTTCCGCGACACTCTCAACTCACTCGGTATCACGGCAACTATCCGCGCTTCCCGTGGAGAAGATATTATGGCGGCTTGCGGAATGCTTGCCGGTAAATCAAAAGAAAATGGCTGAGCACAACGATATCGGCGCATGGGGTGAAAAGCAGGCACACGATTTTCTCATAGCACAGGGTTACACAATTGTTGACACCAATGCAAGATTTGGCAAGAACGAGCTTGATATTGTTGCGCGCCACCACGATCACATTGTATTTGTAGAAGTCAAGACCCGCACCGATGACATTTATGACCCGCTCGAAGCAATAGACTCAAAAAAAATATCACACCTCTGCCGTGGCGCAGAAGCATACGTGCGGGCATACAATATCCCGCACCCTGTGCAGTTTGACGTCATAGTTGTCATCGGCACTCCGGGGAACGAAGCGAAGATTATCCACTATCCCGATGCTTTCATGCCTCCGCTGTCTCGATTCTGATCTTAACAATTTTTATAGACCGATTTTATTGGACAATATAAGAATTGTTATATCTTTGTACTGATTACAAAAATATAATCAATACAATAATGACTGACAATATACACACCTCCCCCGGCAGCGCGGTCAAAATGGTGACCGAATGCGGTTTGCGCCCTTCTCCACAGCGCATTGCCGTAGCGGAATATGTATTGTCACATCTATCCCACCCCACTGCTGATGAAATCTTCACAGGGCTGAAGGAGCGATACCCTACCCTTTCTCGCACCACCGTCTATAATACCCTTCATGCTCTTGCCGCACATGGAGCGGTGCTTGAAGTCAATGTTGAGCCGGGGCTTACCCGTTTTGACGGATGCACGGAGCCTCATGCACACTTCAGATGCGTGGATTGCAGCAGAATTTTTGACATAAGGATGTCCGGCATGGAATTTCCGCACGAATTTGACATATCCACCATGCAGGTCAACCTCACAGGGCACTGCCCCGAATGCCGACAGGCACACCGATAATAATTGAAATATAAAAATATCCATCATTTAAGTATAACTATCCAAAAACAAAAAAGACATGAAAAAGAAATTTATCTGCACAGTTTGTGGTTATGTACACGAAGGCGACGAAGCTCCCGAACAGTGCCCCCTCTGCAAAGCACCCAAAAGCAAATTTAAAGAACTCACCCCCGAAGAAGCTCTAAAATTCGTTACAGAGCACCAGATCGGAGTTGCTAAAGGCACCGATGAGCAGATGATTGCCGACCTTACCGCACACTTCAACGGCGAATGCTCTGAAGTTGGCATGTACCTCGCTATGAGCCGTCAGGCTGACCGTGAAGGATACCCCGAAATCGCGGATGCATTCAAGCGTTATGCCTTCGAGGAAGCTGAACACGCTGCTAAGTTTGCTGAACTACTCGGAGAATGCGTTTGGGACACCAAGACCAACCTTGAAAAGCGTATGGCTGCCGAAGCCGGTGCAAACGAAGACAAGATGCGCATTGCCGCCCGTGCAAAACAGCTCAACCTTGACGCTATCCATGACACCGTTCATGAAATGGCTAAGGATGAAGCCCGTCACGGCAAAGGCTTCGAAGGTCTCTACAACCGCTTCTTCAAGAAATAAGCTCATACACAACTATCTATAAATAGACCGCTCCTGGGTTGGATAACCACTCCGGAGCGGTTTTTCATATATATCTGTCTAATCCTGAAAAGAAAAAGAACAACTTTAAACCAACACCGCAACCTTATCGGGGCTAATTACGTTATAATGGTAAAATAAAATTAATTGTGTTATGACAAGAGAAGAATATACCAAGTACGTCACTACTTTAGTTGAAAGATATATCGAAAATTTCGATAGCTTTGACAGCAACCCGCAGCTCAAGGTGATCCCCGCGACCTTGAATACCACTATTGTAAACGGCAGCGAGATGTTTACCGACATTGAATACTCTGACGAAGTGATTGAAAACGGGGCTAATACAGACGACCCCGAAATTGAAGATGTTCAGGATGAGCAGGCACGCCGCAATCCCGATTTCTACGCAGTAAAGAAACTGATTAAAAAAGAAGCAGACCACCATGCGAGCCCCGATGCAAAGGCAATAGCGGAAGTAGTTGACATCTACTTTAAATAAACCGTGACTATTTTCACACTATAAT
>CAMWYV010000082.1 GCA_947178565.1 uncultured Porphyromonadaceae bacterium
GGTGTAAGTGGTTGGCGGGTTGCTCGTTGGTTCCCTTTAGCTGAAATTCCTGTCGGTAGCCGACCTCGCATACGGGTGGGGAATACTAGACCGAGAGGTATTCGTATCGCTATGGGTAGTGATATTCATTTTGCTTGGAATGTATCTTCTCGGCAAAATCCGTTTCAGTCACGACTCGGAGCTGGAGCATGTGTCGATAGGCAGATTCTTTATGGCTCTGATTTCATTCAGTTTCGCCGTATATCTTGTGCCGGGTCTTTGGGGTGCACCTCTCAAAAGTGTCAGCGCGTTTGTTCCTCCGCTATATACACAGGATTTCAATCTTTATGCCGGCGGTCAGTTCAAGGAATTCGACGACTATGACGAGGGTATGCGTTTCGCCGCTGAATCGGGTCGCCCGGTGCTGATAGACTTCTCCGGTTACGGTTGTGTAAATTGCCGAAAGATGGAGGGAGCGGTGTTTGATACCGAGGTGATAAGCGATATCATAAAAAAAGATTTCGTGCTTATCAAGCTTATGGTTGATGACAAACAGGCTCTGGAGTCGCCGATTACAGTAAAAGAGAATGGCAAGGATGTGAAGCTGACCACAGTAGGCGAGAAGTGGAGCTATCTGCAGCGTTCAAAGTTCGCCGCCAACTCGCAGCCGTATTATGTGATGCTCAACAATGAGGGCGATGCGCTCGCAGTGCCCTACTACTATGATGAAAGTGTTGAGAAATTCGGCGCATGGCTGGAGAGCGGAGTAAAACAATATGTAGGAAATAACTGATGCATACTCCTGAAGAGAAAGCAGATTCAATACGCAAAGTTATAGAGACTCTTGACATCCTCAGGGTGAAATGTCCCTGGGATGCCAAGCAGACTAACGAGAGCTTGCGTACCAACACAGTCGAGGAGGTCTATGAGCTTTGTGACGCTCTCATAAAAGAAGATGACGAAAATATAAAGAAAGAGCTTGGCGATGTTCTGCTTCATGTGCTTTTTTACTCAAAAATAGGTGAGGAGAAGGGAAAGTTTGATATTGGTGAAGTTGCCGAGGCTCTGAATGCCAAACTGATATTCCGTCATCCCCATGTGTTTGGCGATGCTACGGCGCAGACAGCCGGTGATGTGTCGAGGAGCTGGGAGCAGATAAAGCTGAAAGAGAAGGGTGGCAACCGCACGGTGCTTGCCGGAGTGCCCGAGGCTCTTCCGGCAGTTATCAAGGCATACCGCATTCAGGAGAAAGCGGCGAATGTCGGCTTTGACTGGAGCGACAGGAGAGATGCGTGGGAGAAGGTGCAGGAAGAGAGCAGCGAACTTTGTGCTGAAATAGAGCGGATGGACTCTGCAAAGATGGAGGAGGAGATGGGCGATCTGCTCTTCAGCCTCATAAATGTATGCCGCTTGTATGGCATCAATCCGGAGAATGCTCTCGAAAAGACCAATAAGAAGTTTATCACCCGTTTCAATTATATTGAAAGTAAAGCAAAAGAAAAGGGATTGTCTCTCAAAGAGATGACCCTCGAGCAAATGGATATCCTCTGGAATGAAGCAAAATCTCTTTAAAATACTGGCGGCAGTGGTGTTGACTATGTGTTCGGCGAGCATCAATGCCCGGTGCGTGAAAGTGAAATCAAGCAGAAGCACCGGTACTCCCGAACTAAAGGTTGACAGTATAGATTATCGGTCAGATCTCACCAGGGTTTATGGTACATTGACCGGGACTCCTCATACCTCGCATCGTATTGATGCGATTAAAATGCAGCATAACGGTGCTATTGCAACAGATGTTGACGGCATAGACTTCAAACGTTGGTTTCAGTGGGAAGAAGATGGTGAGCTGCGTGTGGAGATAGATTTTCCGGTAATGAAACAGAGGTCTGCTTTTGTGATGGAGGCAACCACTCCCCGAGGCACAACCGTGTGGACTGTAGAGACTCAACCGAATCGGGTGGTGGTTAAACGGAAAAAGGCAGTAAAGTGAGGGTCTGCATTACCGAGAAGCCGAGTGTTGCCCGTGACATAGCGCAGATAATCGGTGCGCCAACCAAGCATGATGGGTATTTCGAGGGTCCGGATGTGAGGGTGACATGGACTTTCGGGCACCTTTGCACCCTAAAAGAGCCGGCAGACTATACCGACTTGTGGAAACGGTGGTCGCTAGGCGCTCTACCTATGATTCCTGAAAAATTCGGAATCAAACTCATTGATCAGACTAGTATCAAGCGGCAGTTTGCGGTAATCAAAGGTCTTGTGGAACAAGCCGATGAGGTTGTGAACTGCGGTGATGCCGGTCAGGAGGGTGAGCTGATTCAAAGATGGGTGATGCAGAAGGCGGGAGTGAAATGCCCGGTGTTCCGTCTTTGGATTTCTTCGCTTACGGATGAAGCTATCCGTGAAGGTTTCAAGCACCTCAAGCCACAGAGTGATTATGACAACCTGTATTATGCGGGGCTCTCTCGTGCAATCGGCGACTGGATTCTGGGATTAAACGCAACCAGATTGTATTCTCTCAAATACTCTCCGGGTGGGGGAGTGCTTTCGATCGGCAGAGTTCAGACACCGACACTCGCTCTGATAGTAAAACGCTTCAAGGAGATAACCGAGTTTAAACCGGAGGATTACTGGGAACTTAAAACGGTTTATCGCGACACAGCTTTCAATGCGACCGAAGGCAAATTCAAGAGCGAAGAGCAAGCGCAGAAAGCTATAGAGGATATTCTGTGCCATCCTCTTTTCATAACCGATATAAAGCAGAAGAGCGGTAAAGAAGCTCCACCGAGATTGTTTGACCTCACATCCTTGCAGGTTGAGTGTAACAAACGCTGGGGATGGACCGCGGATGAAACTTTGCGTCTTATCCAGACTCTTTATGAAAAGAAGGTTACCACCTACCCTCGCGTAGATACCACGTATCTGAGCGATGATATATATAATAAGGTGCCGGATATATTGAAAAAAATGACACCTTATGCTAATTATACGGCACAACTGCTTGCCGGCAAGCTGCCTAAGAGTAAAAAGGTGTTTGACAGCTCAAAGGTGACCGATCACCATGCAATAATACCGACCGGTGAGTCTCCTTCCACACTTGCAGGAAACGAGCGGAAAATGTATCATCTTATCGCAATGCGGTTTATAGCGGCGTTTTATCCCGATTGTCTTTTTGAAACGACTACCGTTGAGGCTAAGGTTGGAAATGTCGGTTTTAAAACGAGCGGCAAGGTCATTACTTCTCCCGGGTGGCGCTCTGTTCTCACTCCGGAACAGGAGGAGACCAAGAGCACAGATGATGAAACCACTCTGCCGGTATTTACTGTAGGTGAATCTGGATCTCACACTCCGTCTCTGCAGAAAAAAACGACTCAGCCCCCCAAGCATTATACAGAGGGAACTTTGCTGAGAGCGATGGAGAGTGCAGGCAAACTGGTCGATGACGAGACTTTACGCGAAGCTCTGAAAGAGAACGGCATCGGAAGACCATCGACACGTGCGGCTATTATCGAGACACTTTTCAAGCGTAATTATCTCAAGCGCGAGAGAAAGAATATTTTACCCACCCAAGCCGGCATTGACCTGATAGCCACAATCAAGGACAGGTTGCTGAAAAGTGCGGAACTGACCGGAATCTGGGAAAATAAATTGCGCAGAATTGAGAGAGGAGATTTCTCGGCGGGTGAATTTGTGAACGAACTCAAGGAGATGATTAGCTCCATAGTGGTGGAGGTATTATCAGATAACAGTTCCGCGAGAATAGAGAGTACATCCGCGCCGGAAAAAACAGCGACAAAAAATGCTTCATCCGAGAAGAAACCGCGCAAACCGGCGGTCAGATCGCTGGAAGCTATAGAATGTCCGTTATGTGGTAAAGGGCATTTGCTCAAAGGCAAGCAGGCATACGGATGCTCCTGCTTTAGAGAAGGATGCAGCCTTAGATTGCCATTTGAAGAATATCCGGCGGATGTAACCCCGGCGGCTCTCGTCAAGTTAATAAAGAAAAATTTCAAGAAGTGAAACATAATCCCGACGAACTATTTCCTGTTGTGGATGAGACCGGGGCAGTTATCGGCTCTGCCACACGTACGGAATGTCATGGAGGCTCGATGCTGCTGCATCCTGTTGTGCATCTTCATGTGTTATCTCCGGATGGCGGTATTTTTCTGCAAAAAAGATCCATGACCAAAGATGTTCAGCCCGGAAAATGGGATACCGCAGTCGGAGGGCACGTTGATTTCGGTGAAAGAGTGAGTGACGCTATTCTGCGGGAGGCTCGTGAAGAGCTCGGAATAGATGCTGCTGACGCTAAGCTTCTGAAAAGCTATGTGTTTACGAGCACTGTTGAGCGTGAACTGGTAAACACATATTATATAATGGTGAATCCTGTGGAATTTAAGCCATCTCCCGCCGCTGATGAAGTTGATGAGGCGAGATTCTGGACAAAAGATGAGATTGAAGCTGCATTCGGTAAGAATATTCTTACCCCAAATCTGGAAATGGAACTGAAAACAATCCTTCCCCTAATTCAAGAACAGTTATGACACTTAATGACTGCTTACAGCTTGCGGGAGTGTTTGTTGCTCTTGCAATATGCGTGGCTTATATCGTCAGGAAAATTTTACGCAAGAGAAAGATGCGTGAATGCGACCACGACGAGTGTGGCGGATGTCCTCTCGCTGACAGATGCAAGGGTCATCACAACTCCGGTTCGTGCGGATGCGGCTGAGTGCTTAGAAAGTCACGGACATCTGTACTTGCAGGCGGTTGGTGTGTAGTGTCTGTCCCGCAAAATCTTTTTTTAACCCATAGTCATATTCTAAACCAGCTCCTACAAATCGGTTGAAGTTGTACATTACGTTTGCGACTACATAATCCCCATATCGATATGTGTCAGCTGAAATCGCCGCTTTTTCGGGGAGATAGTTTGCAAGATGGCTGTATATTAAGTTGGTGGTGACTTTTGAGCTGAAATTGTAGCTCAGTCCGGCTGTTAATCCTAAGTTTCTCACCATTTCGAGTTTTCCCGCAGTGGTAGGAACAGCATCCAGATTCAATCCGTTGTCATCTTGTAGATAAGTGGAAATACCTTTACCGTAAACAATATTGTAATTGACGCTCAGTCCTCCGGCAATCGGATTCATGCCTGAAAGCTGGACACCGAGACCGGTAAGCACCTCATTATGGTCTTTGTTGAGATTTCGGTATTGCATCGGTCGTACAATGCCTGAGATGCGGGTATGAGCCTTGCCGTTGTACCATGCATACTGGAGATATAAGGGTATAACGGGAATGCGCTGATTTACCTGCTCGGCAGTGTTGCTCTCAGTCATCGCGGTCGTGGTTGACTCGATTGCTATAGCTCCCGATAAGTGTTTGGTGAAATTCTGAGTCCATGAAGCGGTGAATACCGATATGAACGGATAGCCGTTTGGACCTTCATTGTCAATAGTCATAGGTTCTGCAGCCGCGTCTGTGAAAAGGCTTGTGGTATGACCTATTAACAGACCTCGGTATTTGGCATATAGATGTTTGATGTGCAGAGTATTGTTGTTGCCTGTGAAATTTGCTTTAAAGAAGAGTCCCACCTGATTGCTTTCACCGGGGAGTGCGAGAATATTCATGTATATAGAGGATGTTTGCCAGCCAAATCCCAGCGAACTGCGGTTGCCAGGCGTAGAAGGGAGTATGTTGGACGGGGTGAAAGAGGTGGGCGAACTCATCTGATCACCGAAATCAAAAGCGGCTTCACCAAGAAACTGCGCTCCGATACCCATATAAAACTTATGGTCTTTGCCAACTATTGCAAATCGAGGCAAACCGTTGTCTTTTGGAGATGCCGGTGCATTGCCTGTGAGGTGGTTTTCGACCACGCTCGCATTGACAGTGTCGTTATTGCTGACAGACACAACGCCTTTTTCAAAATGTCGTGAGTCTCTCTGCGCATAGGCGGATGTGAGAGATCCGATAATAAGCAGCATTGTAGCCAAAGTAAATAATTTGTTCATATCCCGGGCAGATTTATTAAAAGTAAAACAGATTATTTTTTGTAAAGTTTAAATAATTGAAA
>CAMWYV010000083.1 GCA_947178565.1 uncultured Porphyromonadaceae bacterium
CAACTATTTAATATATTAACTCTCTCACTTTTACTATTATGTCTGCTTATGACATTGAATTAAAATGAACATTACGACTGCATAATCGTTTTGCTCACAATTTCTTGATGCAAAATTATACATTTTAGCATATCACACCAAATTGTGACCGACTTTTTTTACCTCTTTCACTTAATTTTCATAACCGGAAATACACGACGTAGATTTCTTCCCGGCAAATCGGGATCATCAGGACTAATCCGCTTCGCAATTTCCTCTATGGCAATCCTTGACATATCTGTCTCAATAAGAATCATATCGGCAGGAACACTCTGAGGCACTCCTGGCGTAAATCTTTCACCGAAAGAAAGCATTATACCCGCATTACAAAGTTGCTTCGCTGTTTCTGCATTACCGCGATATCCGTGAAAAATCCACGGTTGAGTCGCTTTCAATTTCTTTCTCAAGCTTATAAGCTCTGGGACACAGCGAACATTATGAATTATGAGAGGCTTATTGATAGACTCACTGAGAAGTATGTGGTGCTTGAAAAGCGCTGTCTGCAAATTCAAATCACCACCTCGCAATCTGTCAAGTCCGGTCTCACCTATTGCCAGTACCTGCGGATGAACGGCAAGTTCGTCAAGAGCCATTAAATCCTCCTCCGTAGCCTCTAAACTCTTCCATGGGTGTATTCCTATCGAATACACCTTCCCGGGCATAAACCGCGCCTCACGGGGCTCTAAAGCGATAATACCGTTAAGGCTCTCCGCACAATGAGTATGACTATCCGATAAAATATTCATGGCACCGGATCATAACCGCGTCCTCCCCACGGATGGCAGCGCGATATTCTTTTCAGAGCAAGCCACAAGCCTTTTAGCACACCATGTTTGCTCACTGCCTCTATCGCATAACTGCTGCATGTAGGCGTGAATCTGCAGCAAGGAGGAAAAAGAGGAGAGATACACATCTGGTAGAAGCGTATCGGAGCAACCGTTATGCGTCTGAAAATATTACTCATTGACACCCGGATACTCGGAAATTAATTTTGACATTATCTTAGACAAAATTTTGGTGACTGACCGCTCTGCATCGCTATAAGAGGTCACCTCGTTCCCCACATAGATAAATGCTATATCTATCTGACTGTCGGACGATATTAGCTCACGGTTAAGTCGATAAGCCTCGCGGCATCGGCGACGCATAAGCACTCTGTCAACCGCATGCCTCAGGCGCTTTTTGGGCACTGAGATAAGAAACCGCGGATTATTCATAACCCTGGAGGTATTTATACGCCATACAGCGCGCCACGGATAAGCCATCACCGTCGAGCGATCACCACCCGGCAAAAACAAAGCGTCTATCGCGGTTTTGCCGCATAGACGCTCTTTCTTATATAGCCGGAAGCCGGTCATAATCAGTTTTCACTCTTGAGATAATTCTCAAGCGCAGCGGTCATGGAAGGAGCCTGAGGCGAAGGTGCCTCAACATCAAGGCGAAGACCGGCATCTTTAACAGCCTTGGCTGTGGTTGAGCCGAAGCAGCCTATTCTGATATCACCCTGTTCAAACTCAGGGAAATTCTTCAGTAGAGACGCTATACCGCTTGGGCTGAAGAAGATGAGCATATCATAATCAAACTTCTCGTCCGGACCGAAATCATTGCTCACTGTGCGATACATAATCGCTTTAGTGTAGTTGATATGATTAGAATCAAGCAGAGTGGTATCATCTTTGTGAACATCGCTCACAGCATATAGAAATCTCTCTTTATTGTGCTTGATGATAAAAGGCATGAGATCGGCGAGCTTGCCGGTATCGCCATGGAAAATCTTGCGCTTACGATAAACGGTGTACTTCTGCAGATACAAAGCAATGCTCTCGGTTGTGCAGAAATATTTCATCGTATCTGGAATAGTGATACGCATCTCTTCGCAAAGACGGAAGAAATGGTCTATAGCGGTACGGGCGGTAAAAATAACAGCGGTAAACTCCGGAATAGAGATTTTTTGCTGGCGAAACTCTTTGGAAGTCAGACCTTCCACCTTTATAAAGGGACGGAAAACTATATCAACGCCATAGTGCTTGGCAATTTCATAGTATGGAGACTTCTCTGAAGAGGGCTTGGGCTGAGAAACCAATATTTTCTTTACTTTCACGCTTATGAGGTTTGATAGTTAAGAAAGTTTCAGATAGTTAATGATGTTATATGCTGTTAAAAGCGGAATAATTTCCAGGCTGCAAAGGTACAAAATAAAGTATATCAGCGAGAAAATATTGTTGTAAAAAATTCTAAATCCCTTTATTATGAAGATAATCCGCGCTATGACATATAGGCATACTCCACATATAAACATTCTTGACGAGAGCAAAGGATCAAATAGAGTGATGAGTGCGGGAACCCACAGAACAAGACCGAGAAGCACCTGCGAAGCATTGAATCCGCGTAACCAGATTCCCTTCTGCTCCTTACCGGTAAATGTGTAACCTATCAAATTATAGATCAAAAACTGCCACAGATAATACAGTCCAGCAAAAAGTGTTAGTAGCACTATAGGTACTGCGGGTTGATAAGAATACAATAACGGAATATTAACGACTCCACTCAACAAAATTCCTTCGCTGAGACAAAGTAGCAACACCAGCGATAGCACCACTTTAGTTTCTGTAACGGCATGGTCTTCAAACAGATTATCATGAAGTTTTACAGAAAAAAGATCACGGACAAAGCTCTTCAAAAAAGTTGAATAATGGCGCAGATTCAGAGCAACAAGCAGAAAAACGCCAATTACCATACTTGCTACTCCAGTGTCATATCCCGGAAGAACCGGACGCTTCTCCACAGGAATCCCGGCAGAATAAGCCTGGCGGAATCCGTGAATACCCGGCTCGTACGGAATTTCCTGATAAGTACACACTTTCCCCTCTACCAGATTATACTCCAATAACGGCAAATGATGAACGGTATCGGTATTTTCACCAACATGTGCCGTATCAGTAGGGATAGGAGCGGGCAAGTCAGTCTCTATCACAATGATATCCGGTTCCTCGTTCAAATATGAAATCTGATCAATCTGCCCCATATTCAATGGATTAAGACATTACCGCCTCAATAGCCTCCTCGGGGGTAGCGGCTACTTTCCAGAGAACGGTTTCTGTCGGGCGCATGAAATTCTGATCGGCAATTTTGTCAAACATCTCAAGGATAGGGTTATAATAGCCCTCGGTATTAAGAATCACTACATTGCCCTTGTAGAGACCCAATTGCTTCCAGGTGATTATCTCCATAAGCTCGTCAAGAGTACCCACACCGCCTGGCAAAGCGATTATACCTGAGCTCATTTCAGCCATAGTCCGCTTACGGATGTGCATATCTGGGCATGAGATAGTCTCAGTCAGCTTATCATGCTGCCACCTCTTCCTTATCATGAAATGGGGCAAGATACCCACAGCCTTGCCACCCACATTAAGGGCTCCATCTATAGCGCTTGCCATAAGACCACCGCGCCCACCGCCGCTCACAAGTGTATAGCCACGGCGCGCAATAAGCTCACCCACAGCAAAAGCAGCCTCCTTAAACTTGTCAGACACCCTGCTGCTGGACGCACCATAAATACATATAGCCTTCTCTTGCAACTCCATGCTGCAAAGTTACAAAAAAGATTCCGGAGTTATAGCGTGAAGGAGAGGGTTGCTGTGGCGGATGTGCCCCGGAGAGTATAATCAACATGACGGGTATCCAGTCCGCTGAACACAGTGTATCGGTAATTCTTACGGTTCAATATATTATCAACCGACAGAATCAATCTCCATTTTCTTATTGCCCACACTACAGAACAGTCAAGCATAGCGATATTTTTATATACCTTGTCACTCACCGGAGTGCGCACATGCTCCAGGTCTCCTCTTATTTGAACTCCACTAACCGGAAAGAACGATAACCTGAAGTTCTCGCTGAAATCTGTGTATGAACTGCTGTGCTTCAGATAGGATGAAACAGTATAGGATATTCCGGGCATCCATCTGAACGACATCCATTTGACCGGTGTGCAGTCAACTGTCACTCTGCCGGAAATTCCCCTGCCGTAATACCTCACCGGTATATTCTGCTGAACAGTCTCCCTTTTTGCCCAAGATCCGGTAGCCGATCCATCTATCTTTGTATTTATCGCGTTAAAGGTCTTGGAGAGGATTACCGTAGCATTTGCGGCATCTGTCGTATTTGGTGAAAGAATATCGGTGATATATGTCTCACCCTCCGTGATATAGCTTGACGACAAAGTATTACGCCTGGTTGATGAGTACTCCAGACTGGTGCGGATAAACCAATAGTCAAACGGACTCTGGTATTTGTATCCCAGATTACTCCGCCAGCCTTTGGTCTTAGCTATTATGCCCGAACGGGTTACGAAGTTTCTAAAAGATGTCTGCACCGGATTGCCGAGAAGCGATAAAATATCACCGATTTTATAATTATACCCACCGCTGAAGTTCAGCTCGGAATTTCCATTAAACTTAAAAAACAGATAGAAGTCCGGAGTAAAATTAGGTCGGGTAACATTCATGCTCACCTCGGTGACACGATTCTCACCTCTGATTATACTAAGCGCCAGAGGCAACGTCGCTCTTATTTCCATTTTATTACCCGGAAGCTCATAGCTGTAAGTGGGACTTATATTGATTCTCGCGATATTGGCTAATATCCTGTTTGAGGAACCTTCATCTACCCTATATAGACCAGTGAAAATATCACTATATTCATATCTCATACCTACAGGCAGATATAACGAGGATGTGTTGAATTTCCAAGATGCATAACCTTGCTGAGATATTGTGAGTATTGAACTCTTGACCGTCTGGGTACCATTGAAAGTATCCGATCCAAATCCTTGCGAAATAGATAGTCGGATAAGAGGAGTGTTATTGTAGTTGATTCCAGTTTCAAAATTCCACTTTTTGCTACCTATCTTAGTTGAAAAACAAAAGTAATCGCTGAGACTAACACTTCTCATACGTCGCTGCTGATTCATAGGCACTCCGTTGTTCAACACACCCAACTCCTGCCTGGAGATTTCTCCGGAAGCTTTAAAAGTGTTTTTGATATATTTTGTATCGGCGTTTAAAGTGTAATCAACTGCCAACGAGGGTTTGTCGGTAATCATGGACGGAGAAATCGCCTCTTCGATACTCAAATTCTCTCCACCGGTAAAATACTCTGTGAGTGTGGAATATGTGAACCCATTGTGATTCGAACCATAGGAAGCATTGAGTCTCAATGTAGCGTCCTGCGCGGTTTTCAATATTGTATTTGCGCTTACCAACCAATCTCTTACATTATCATAGCGACTTTCCGACACCGGAGCACGATCGGTGCTTGCAGCGGGTAGTATTTCTGCAGCCTTGGAACTTTCAGTGGCACCACCATAGTGTACCCTCAGATCGGAAGCTGCAAAACCGGATATATTACCTCCTTTCACACTCACGAGCGTTTGCATCTTCGGGCGAAAAACCATCGCTGTGCCGGATATGCGGTAAAGCGCACGCTTGTCAACATAGCCGAGCGCACCTTCATATGTGCCCACCGGACGAATCTTAGCGGTAGATTTCAACTTCACATTCAGCGCAACTTTATCGCTATGCTTGCCTGCATCCATCTTACGCTCATTATGATTGGATATTACCTCGACTGTACTTACATAGTCGGCAGGTAGGCTCCGTGTAGCAATGGAATATCTTCCGCCAAGCATATCCAGACCCTCGACATAAAAATTACTTATATCCTTGCCAAGATACTGAATAGCGCCGTTTGAATCCACCGAAATGCCCGGAATTTTTTTCAAGGCATCTTCAAGCGATATATCTCCCTTGCCGATAAATGCCGCCACATTAAACGATAGGGTGTCGCCACGGAGTTTCACTGACGGTGCGCTTATCACAACCTCCCTTATTTCGATTGGAGACTCGGTCATCGTCACCTCGACCCGGGGCGAGGCCGGCCGCGGTAGCGCAGTTCCGGCGTCCGGGATCCGCTCGACGCGCAATGGGCGCGAGTCTCCGGCGGG
>CAMWYV010000084.1 GCA_947178565.1 uncultured Porphyromonadaceae bacterium
AAACCGCATTTTGTCAGCGCATAATTAGATGCCTGCGCGAGGTCGGCAATAGTAGTAAGCAGTGTGCCGTCAAGGTCAAATATTACAAGTTTCTTCATGATCCTTACATATTTATAATATCAGAACGGATAGCCGACGGAAAAGTGAAATGTCGCATCTCTTCTCCATCTGGGATGTATTATAGGCCATTGCTCCTGATGCATAGCCGGGTTGTGGGCTTTAAGACCGAGGTCGAAACGGAGGAGGAAATAGGTGAAGTCAAGTCTCAGCCCTGCTCCGTAACTTGCCGCTATCTGTTTCCAGAAAGTGTCGAAGCGGAATAAACCACCGGGCTGATTCTCATAGTCGTGAATAGTCCAGATATTTCCAGCATCGGCAAAAATAGCTCCTTCAAATACCCAGAACAGTTTCATTCGGTATTCAATGCTGGTGATGAAGCTGATGTCACCGCATTGGTTTATGAAGTCGGACACATTGTTTTTAGCATCGTATCTGCCCGGTCCGAGAGTTCTTACCGCCCATCCTCTCACTCCGTTTGCACCGCCGGCATAGAAGCGTTTCTCAAAGGGAAGAATGTGGGAGTTGCCGTATGGCACTCCGATACCGAAGCCTGCACGGAAAGCGAGAGTGTGACGGTATGCGAGCATTTTGGTTAGTGAGTAATCGATCTCGGCTTTTGCGTACTGTGAATATTGGATGCCGAATAATTTGTACACTCCGTCTCTCCGTTTCTGCCCGGTCAGGGAGGAAATGGCATAAAGGAGATTGCCGGCAATCTCACCGTTTACCCTCAATGTGTATATAAACGGTTGCGATGTGACTTTCTTCTCGGTCGCTGAGGTTATACGGCGGTTTGTACGGTAGAATGTGTAGCCGCTGCGCATAATGAAGTGATCTTCGTAGCTGTATCGTAGCAGGGGATTTGTCGGTGCAATCTGATTGATGAAATCAATAGTGCTCTCCGGAAGATACACGTAATTGATATCAAGCAGGTCAAAGGTGCGCCGCTCACGGTTTTGTCTTGCAGTCCACTTGTATTTCCACGCGGCTCCAGCGATAATTCTTGTGTATTCCGGTCGCTCCTGATAGTTGAATGACAGCGCGAGCTCGGTAGCCGCTTTAACTCGTTGCTTGTAGCTGCGGGATAGGAACGGGAAGAGAAACTTAGGGAAGGTGATACCGGTTTCAGCGGCGAATTCGGTGTACCTGTTGTTTATAAGTCCCGACAGGTTTCCGGACAGGCTTTCATAGTTGATTCGGAATTTGGCGTTTAGCAGTTCAGATCGCTTGCCGAGATTGCGATGAGTGTAACTCACACCCACTCCGAATCCTAAATCACCCTCGGAGTTTGTGCCTTCCAGTTCGAGCGATATTCCCTGTTTTTTGTTTCTTGTGAGCAGGATATACGCATCAAGCCATCCATTGCCGTCACCATCTCTCACCGGCAGCATTTCAATATTGATAGTTCGTAGAATTCCGAGTTGCGATAGTGCTTCGTATGTTCTGTCAACCTCTTTTGCCTTATATAATTTTCCTGGATGGATAAAGCATTTTTCTTCAAGCACTCCGGGTTTGATGTATCTGTCTGAACCATAAACCACCTCTATGTCACGATATATAACTGTGTCCTGCAGGGTGCCGTTATTTCCGGCATCTGTTACAAAAACCACTTTGCGTACCTTATATACCGGGTGAATCAGAGTCGTGTCGGGCAAAAGGGATTCGGTAGGCCGGGGAGGACGTATGCTCATGGTGAGTTCAACGGCCATTGAATTATTGGCTGTGTCAGCGAAGAAGGTAATGTATTCTTTAGAAAACGAATAGTATCCGTTGTTTCGGAGTCGGTCGGAAATAAGTGTGCGCTCATTGTCAAGACGGTTACGGTCAAATATGTCACCTGGTTTAAGAGTGAAAAGAGCGGAATCGGCGAGAACGAGCGGGGCGATGGCACTGTCCGGTATCTCGTATGTGATAGATGAAATCACTCTCGGGCTTCCGGACGCGATATTGTATGCAACGTGCATTTTTCTGTGAGTGGTGTCGGCGATCGTGTCAACACTTACTGTCGCATCCATGAATCCGCGGTTAACCATAGCCATTCTTAATTGTTTGGCTGAGGCGGATGTGAGTTCGGAATCATAGATCACAGGAGCTTGTCCCAATCTTCTCACCCAACGGTTATACCATTTGGTGGTGTCTTTGCCGCTCATGTTGTATGTGGCGAGCTGTAGTTTGAGAAATCCGAGTATCTTGTGGTTGGGGCTTTGCCGCAGGTAGTTTACGAGTTGGGAGGATTCCACTATTCCCGCACTATCCGTAATATTTATCTTTACATCGTCAAGAAGATATTTTCCCTCGGGCACATGCTTTACAGAACTACACCCCCACAGGAGAAGAGCTGAAAGTATTCCGGCGACAATATGATATGCCGCTGCACAGACTCTGCTAAAACTGTTTGTGACCGATTTCAAACTATCCGATAAAATGCATTGCAAAGATAGTAATTCCACTACAATTAAACGAAACCGGATAATATTCTTACCTTTGTTCCCAAATTCCATAGCACTGAATGATGAATAATATTTTTTTTCAACTTTTTATCACATTTTTCAAGATAGGAGCTTTTACATTTGGCGGCGGTTGGGCTATGATTTCCATTATTGAGAAGGAAATAGTGGATAAGCACCATTGGCTTGCCAAGGATGAATTTCTGGATCAGCTTGCAGTAGCCCAGTCTCTACCGGGTATTCTTGCGGTAAATATATCAGTTGCGGTAGGAGACCGGCTGAGGGGAATGAAAGGAAGTATCTGTGCCGCTCTCGGCACTATTCTGCCATCGTTTATGATAATTCTGACAATTGCGATATTCCTTACTCCGGATCTTATCAAGAATAATGAGATTCTCAGTAAAATCTTCAAGGGCATACGACCGGCTGTGGTTGCCTTGATTATCGCCCCGGTAATCACTTCCGCCAAGGCGGCGAAGATCGGATGGAAAACAGCGGTGATTCCGATTGTTGTCGCATTGCTGATATGGTCCAAGCTACCTGTCGTGTCAAACCCGATCTTATATATTGTTCTCGGTGGTATCGGCGGTTACCTCTGGTATCGCAGGCAACTGGAGCGCACCCGTGAGCTTCAGGGAAAGGAGGTTGAGAAATGATTTACCTGAAACTCATCTGGTCGTATCTGAAAATAGGACTTTTCGGTTTTGGCGGAGGATATGCGATGCTGGCTCTTATTGAGCGCGAGATTGTAGGACCGGGATGGATCACGGAACAGATGTTTACTGACATAGTGGCTATTTCGCAGATGACGCCAGGACCTATCGGTATTAATTCCGCTACATATATCGGATATGTAGCTCCGGGTGAAGCATCGGCTATGTTCACCAATCCTCTTTTCGGCATTCTCGGTTCTTTAGTATGCACGCTTGTTGTTGTGTTGCCATCGTTTTTCCTCACGACATATACGAGTCATTTTATAACGAAACATAGGGAGAGCGCTTTAGTCAAGGGTGTGTTCACCGGACTGCGTCCAGTTGTTGTGGGATTGATTGCATCAGCAGCGTTGCTATTGATGAATTCCGCAAATTTCGGCTCGGTATCATATGATATCATTGTAAGTATTATAATCTGTATAGCGGCATTCAGCGTGGTGTTCTTCACTAAAATACATCCGATACTGGTGATTGTGTTCGCCGGTGTTGCCGGTCTGTTCATTTTTTGAGTATGTCTGAGCGATTTACATCTTATGAGGATACGATAGAGTGGCTGTTTGGCAGACTTGCTGTGTTTCAGCGGGATGGTGGCTCGGCATACAAGCCTGGACTGGATACCGCTCTGGCTTTGTCTGCTTCATTCGGTAATCCGGAATGTGATTATAAAACGATCCATATTGCCGGGACAAATGGTAAGGGATCGACGGCGCATACTTTAGCGGCAATTCTTCAGAGTTCCGGCTATAAGGTGGGACTTTATACATCGCCCCATCTGGTTGACTTCAGAGAGAGGATGAGGGTGAACGGAATGATGATATCAAAGGTGGAGGTCATTGATTTTGTAAATCGTTTTTTGGAGAGAGGTTTGCCGGTAAAACCATCATTTTTTGAACTTACAATGGTGATGGCTTTTGAATTTTTCTCTAAAAGTGACGTTGATGTGGCTGTGATTGAGACCGGACTTGGTGGTAGGCTCGATAGCACAAATATAATAACTCCATGCTTGAGCCTCATCACCAATATCTCATTCGACCATACCCAGTTTTTAGGAAATACCTTGGAAGCGATAGCAGCGGAAAAAGCCGGAATTATCAAGTGCGGCGTTCCCGTGGTTATTGGAGAGGCTTCCGGTAAGGTGAGGACGGTTTTTGAAGAAACCGCTGTTGATAGAAACGCACCGGTAATATTTGCACAGGAGGGTTCAGAAATTATCTCAACTGATTTTACAGATGATTATAATATATATAGGTGTAAGACTTACGGACAGATTGACGGCGAATTGACAGGAGAATGGCAATCGAGAAATGCTGCCACGATTCTGGAGGCGGTGACATTATTGAAGCAGCAAGGATTTGAAATTTCTGACGAAGCGGTAAATAACGGCTTTGCAAATGTCTGTGAGTTGACAGGACTAGCGGGACGCTGGATGACAATTGCGAAAAATCCGACGATTGTGTGCGATACGGGTCATAATACCGGCGGTTGGCAATATCTATCTCAAAGAATCGCAATATTACCCGGAATCAGACACATGGTTATAGGATTTGTGAATGATAAGGATGTCAGCGGAATTCTTGAGATGATGAAAACTATTCCGATGACAAAGTTTTATTTTGCTCAAGCAAGTGTAACCCGTGCATTGCTCTCGCATGAGTTGAAACGGTTGGCTGAAAATATAGGTATCTATGGAAACGATTATGATTCGGTGAGGTCTGCATATCAAGCGGCGCTCTCGGATGCAACTCCGGCTGACTCTATATTTATAGGTGGCTCTACGTTTATTGTAGCGGACTTTCTTGCCGAGTGTATATAAAAAATGCCCCGAATGGGGCATTTTTTTCTGTTAATGTGGAAGTAATTACTTTACTGCGATAGTTTCAATTTCCACTAATACTTGTTTGGGCAGTTCACGTACGGCAACAGCTGAACGAGCAGGATATGGTTCGGTAAATTCTGTGCCATATACTTCGTTCATTTCACCGAAGAGGCTCATGTCGGCAAGGAATACAGTTGTTTTTACTACATTGTTGATTGAAAGTCCTGCTTCGGCGAGGATAGCTTTGATATTGCTGATGCTCTGTGCAGTCTGGGCTTTGATACCTTCGGGTATTTCGCCGGTTGCGGGATTGACAGGAATCTGACCGGAGATAAATACCATGTTGCCGAGATCGATTGCCTGACTGTAGGGACCGATTGCTGCGGGTGCAGCTTTTGTTGAAATTACTTTTTTCATAACATCAATTTATTAAAGTTTGATATTTAGTGATACTATAGGTACATTATCCGCAATCTCAGTCATCGCGGAGGTTATTTTACTACATAATTCGTTGGATGCTTCAAATTTATGATCAAATTCAGGAATGAAATCAGATGACCCCACATTTTGCAGTCGCTTTATGATCTCGCCGCAGGTAAGGGAACTGACATCCTGCGATGGCTGAATCGGATAGTCGGATGAATCGTCATCCGCTCTTAGATAAGATATGAGTCCGGCATTGCGGAGAGTGGGGATAATCTTATTGACGAGGCTCATGGGCAGACCATATAGGTGTGACAGTTCGGAAGAGGTCAGTGGAGTCATATCCTCATAAAACCGTTTGGCGATTATTGCCATTACTCCGAGAATCACTTTGCGGTGGTATGAGAGCGATATGTTTTTTACATCGATATAATAGTTATATAGTCCAACATTTTGCAAAGCAAAGCAGAGCAGGGAGCCTATTAGGGTTATTAGCCATACCAGTTGGAGCCATATCAGTAGAAGGGGTAAGAA
>CAMWYV010000085.1 GCA_947178565.1 uncultured Porphyromonadaceae bacterium
GGTGATAGGCGCCGGAGGACTTGGTTCTCCCGCAGCTTTTTATCTCGCCGCAGCAGGAGTGGGTCGCATAGGGCTTGCTGACGGTGACAAGGTTGATCTGTCTAATCTTCAAAGGCAGATACTTCACTCCACCTCGCGGGTAGGTGAGGCAAAAACCGCGAGTGCCGCGACTGTGCTCTGTGATCTTAATCCGAATGTGGAACTGGTGACAGTCAACCGTTTTGTGACCGATGATAATATAGGCGGGCTTATCAGCGATTATGATTTCGTGATAGACGCTACAGACAGCATGAGTGGCAAGCGGCTGATAAACGATACCTGCGTTCGTGTGGGGAAGCCTCTGAGCCATGGCGCTATATGGAGATATTTCGGACAGACTATTACGGTGTTGCCGGGTACTCCCTGCTACAGTTGCCTGTTTGAAACCGATCCGGAGGAATCTCAGGCGCGCGGTCCGCTCGGAGTGACCGCCGGAATAATCGGTACAATCCAGGCTGCGGAGGCTATCAAATATCTTGCGGGAGTAGGGGAACTGCTCACATCCACTCTTCTGCGCCTCGATACCCTTACGATGGATTTTACCAAGGTGAAGGTGGCGCTAAATCCGGAGTGCAAGGCTCATCAGAACTGAAAGTATATAAACGGTGCAATGTCGGCTCCGGAAAATTCGATGAGGAGCTGAATCACAATAAGGAAAACAAGCAGCCGGAAAATCCAAGGCAAATTTATGAAGTCGCTTGCCGCGCGGTCGTGGAAACTCTGCGGTAGGTAGTGCATCACGATGATAAATGCGATCAATCCCACCCATAGGGCGCGTGCTTCAATAAACGGCAGGATGCATTGTGGGGAGAAGTCTGTGAATATCGTGCCGATTATTACAATCGCATCGGTGAAACTTTCCGCACGGAAAAATACCCATAGCAGCGATACGTAAACTAATGTGAGGCATCCGGCGATGAGGTCAAACCATACCTTACCGTCAAAGCGTGAAGTAATGGGTCGGAACAGTTTGTTAATAATCAGACCCACTCCGTGCATTCCGCCCCAGAATATGAATTTCCAAGCCGCTCCATGCCATAGTCCGCCTATCAGCATGGTCAGGAAGTTATTGAGGTATGTGCGGAATGTGCCTTTGCGGTTACCTCCCATCGGAATATACACGTAGTCGCGAAGCCATGTCGAGAGAGAAATGTGCCATCTGCGCCAGAATTCGGTGAGGCTCTTGGATTTGTAAGGGAAATTGAAGTTTATGTCAAGGCGGAATCCCATGATGAGGGCGAGTCCGATAGCCATGTCGGAATATCCGGAGAAATCGCAGTATATCTGCATGGTGTAGCCAATAATTCCCATGAGCGATTCAAATCCGGTATAATGCCCGGGCGCTGCAAAAATCAGGTCGTTGTATTGGGCGATATAGTCGGCAATCACGGCTTTTTTAATCACTCCGACGAGTATAAGCCAAAGTCCGCCGAAAATTTCCTGATGGTTCGCGCGCCGGTTTTCCCTTATTTGCGGGAGGAAGTTTTCGGCACGCACAATAGGTCCGGCAACGAGCGCCGGAAAGAATGAGAGGAAGAAAAGATATTCCCCCCATGTTGATGCGGGAGCGATGCGCCTGCGATACACGTCAACGATGTAGCTGATAGACTGGAAAGTGTAAAAGTATATGCCGACCGGGAGAATCAGGGTGAGGGGCTGGAAGTTTCCCTCGACCATATTGTTCCAGTTACACAGAAAGAAGTTGGCGTATTTGAAGAATCCGAGTATCGAGAGTGAAATAACAACGGATAGTGCCACAAGCCATTTTCTGCCTGCTGATGATTCTATCTGTGGTATGGCGCGGCTGATGAACCAGTCGATAACCGATGTTGAAACAAGCAGCAGGAAAACCATCCGCTGCATTTGTAATAGAAATAGAGGCTGAAGGCGATTACGAACACCAGCATCTGCCATTTTCTGCGGCGCATCAGCGCATACAGCGGCATGAAGCACACGAATAGAACCCAGAAGAGCCCGCTTGAAAAAATGAGTGGCGCTTCTCGGTGGTATGTGAGCAGTGATCCGAGTGTATGCGGCAGAGATTCGAGTGCCGACGGCAGTGAGCTGAAATCCATTATTTATCGCCGGGCTGGTGTATGAAGATTCTTTCGGGTCGTGCAGTTCGCTGCTCCGGCGTAATCATTTTAATCGGGTGATTGGAGTGATCCGGCATCCAACGAACAATACTGTCCATCCACTCGATTGCGCTTGCGGCAGTAGGATGTGCCCCGTCGGTGCGGCGCTCAAATTTCATGCCATCGCTTTTGAAGTAGCTGCCTTTGGCAGTGTTGTCGGCAATCATTTTGTTTATGCCGGTATCCTCCACCCAGTTTGGAGGACCAATCCAGAGATATGGAATTGTGTCGATTTCGGCGAGCATCTCACGGATAAAGGGGGTTCTCTTTTCTTCTATATCCTTGACATAAAGCTCATTGGCTCCGAGGCAAATAAAAATGTATGTGGGTGATACTTTCTGAATATACTCGGTGAGCCGATGAGACTTACCCCAGATTTCGGTGGATGAACTGTACCAAACAACCGAGTAGAGGGTGTGACCCGATGCGGCGGCGTATGCGGCAAGACGCGGGGATAGTCCGTCAAGCATGGAGTCGCCGATAAAGAGGATGGTATGAGCGGAGGTATCCGGTTCAAGAGTCATCACCGGCGGCACAGTATCAACAGCCATAGAGTCTGAGTCAACGGCAATCTCCTTGTCGGGAAATAAAACCTTTGCAATTCCTGACGGTTTAGGGGAGAAATTGAAAATATTTGGGATAACCTCCAGGCACACTGCCGCAAGTGCGACCGCGAGTAAAACCCATAGCCATGTATATGGATGTTTTTTATTGCTTTGCTGAGACATAGCTTATTCCATGAGTTTGCGATAACGTTTGCGAAGCGGTTCCTTGCCGCCGTTCTGGGCTTTCTTGTATTCTTCGTAGTCAGAGTATGAGCCGGCGTAGAAAACGACCTTGCCATCTCCTTCAAACGAAAGGATGTGGGTGCAAATGCGGTCGAGGAACCAGCGGTCGTGGCTCACCACTACCGCACAGCCTGCAAATTCTTCAAGCCCCTCTTCAAGAGCACGGAGGGTGTTGACATCAATATCGTTGGTAGGTTCGTCAAGCAGCAGCACATTGCCCTCCTGTTTCAGAGCCATGGCAAGGTGCAGACGGTTTCTCTCACCTCCGCTGAGAACACCGATTTTTTTCTCCTGATCTGCTCCGGCAAAGTTGAATTTCGAGAGATAAGCGCGGGCATTCACATCTTTTCCACCCATTCGGAAAGTCTCCACGCCCTGCGAAATAACCTCATAGACGGTTTTTTCGGGGAGGAGGTCGTGGTGGGTCTGGTCAACGTATGCCACTTTGACTGTTTCTCCCACGTCGAAGGATCCGGCATCAGCTTTTTCCTGCCCCATTATGAGTTTGAACAGGGTGGTTTTACCTGCACCATTTGGTCCGATAACCCCGACAATGCCGTTGGGAGGAAGTGAGAACTCAAGGTCCTTGAAAAGTTGCTTGGAGCCGAATGCTTTGGCGAGTCCGGTAGCTTCGATAACCTTGTTGCCGAGGCGTGGACCGTTGGGAATGAATATCTCGAGTTTTTCTTCTCTTGCCTTCTGGTCTTCATTGAGTAGGCGGTCGTAGCTTGAGAGACGCGCTTTACCTTTAGCCTGACGCGCTTTTGGAGCCATGCGTACCCATTCGAGCTCACGTTCGAGTGTTTTGCGGCGCTTGCTTGCCTGCTTCTCTTCCTGCGCCATGCGTTTTGTTTTCTGCTCAAGCCATGAAGAGTAGTTTCCTTTCCAGGGTATTCCCTCGCCTCTGTCCAGCTCAAGAATCCATCCCGCTACATGGTCAAGGAAGTAGCGGTCGTGGGTGATGGCTATGACAGTGCCGGGATATTGCTGCAGGTGCTGCTCCAGCCAATCTATAGACTCGGCATCAAGGTGGTTGGTAGGTTCGTCGAGCAGAAGAATGTCTGGCTGCTGAAGGAGCAGGCGGCAGAGCGCCACCCGGCGGCGTTCACCACCGGACAGGGTAGAAACCGGCTGATTGTCCGGCGGACATTGAAGCGCATCCATGGCACGCTCCAGTTTACTGTCAATATTCCAGGCGTCCGCAGCATCGAGAGCATCCTGAAGCTCAGCCTGACGGGCTATCAGCGCATCCATTTTGTCGGGGTCTTCAAGTACGTCGGGATCGGCGAAACTCTCGTTGACTTTGTCAAACTCGGCGAGGAGGTCCATTATAGGTTGAACGCCCTCACGCACCACCTCGATCACAGTTTTATCGGGGTCAAGCTGAGGCTCCTGCTCAAGATAGCCCACAGAGTATCCCGGTGAGAAAACGACTTCTCCCTGATAGCTCTTGTCAATACCGGCAATGATTTTCAAAAGCGATGATTTACCGGAACCGTTGAGACCTATAATGCCGATCTTAGCTCCGTAAAAGAAAGAGAGGTATATGTTTTTGAGGACTTGCTTCTGCGGGGGGTAAGTTTTACTTACTCCAACCATCGAGAAGATGATTTTTTTATCGTCTGCCATAGTGATAGTATTGTGTGGGGGGAGTTGATATTACTTTTTCTTTGGTGCGTATCTCACAGGGTAGTCGCAGGCAGTACGTCCGGTGAGAATGCTGTTGAGTTTGCCTTTTATGAGCTGCTTGCGTATGGGGGATATGCGGTCGATGTATAGTGTGCCTTCAAGATGGTCACATTCGTGCTGTACTATTCGCGCAAGGAAGCCGGTGATAATCTCTTCGCGCGGAGTGAGGTTTTCGTCAAGCCATTTGAGGCGAATATTTTCAACTCGTGAAACATTTTCACTGAGCCCGGGCACACTGAGGCATCCTTCTGAGCGTGTAACCGGGTCGCCGTCGAGTATTTCAATCTCGGGATTGATCAGTGTCATTTTTCTGCCCTCGCACTCGGGGAACTGGTCGGCTACCGGAGATGCGTCAATAACGACAATGCGGTCGTTGCGTCCTATCTGCGGGGCGGCAAGTCCCACACCCTCGGATGCATACATGGTTTCAAACATATCGTCGAGCAGTTTTTTCAGCTCAGGATAGTCGGGTGTGACATCATTGCATTTGTTTCGGAGTACGGGGTGACCGTAGAGGTATACGGGTAATTTCATGATTCGTTATATTTTCTACTTTCAAGATAGCTGTTGAGGATAATAACCGCCGCCATTTCATCGGCGATGCCTTTCTTACGCCGCTGCATTTTCTTCATTCCGGAGTCAATCATGCTCCGATGGGCGAGAACCGAGGTGAAGCGTTCGTCCCAGAAAATAATTTCCGTTGCCGGGAGCTCTTTGCGCAGGCGGTCGATGCCGGGGCGGATATAATTCATTGATTCGGAATCATTGCCGTGCATATCTTTGGGATGCCCTACTATAATTGCATCAACCTGCTCTGCGGTGAGGTATTGCTTTACAAACGGGATGAGCTGAGCCGTTGACACGGTTGGAAGCCCTGTGGCAACGATGCGCATAGGGTCGGTTACGGCAATGCCGCAACGCTTCCTGCCATAGTCAATCGCAAGTAATCGAGCCATGGTGCAAAATTAATAAAAACACCGCGCACGGGCAAATGCGGGTGGATTGCGAGGGTTAAATGTATGTTGAGAAAAGCAAAGAACCGGGGTTTTGCCCGATTGCACCCTATTGATTCAATAGAACTGATAACTCATTTTTCAACCGAGGGATGTGATTAACTACAATAGCCCATAGAATATCCGGTTTTAATGAGTCATAGGCGTGGATAACATAATTTCGTGTGTCCACAATCTTACGCGCCGATGTGATATTGATGGAAGAATCAATTTTTAAGATCCGGTTCATGGCTTCTCCCATTATTTCAATATTGCGTTCAACAAACTTGCGAAAAACCACATCTGATTCAAAATTATCATACTG
>CAMWYV010000086.1 GCA_947178565.1 uncultured Porphyromonadaceae bacterium
AATGTGAGCACTCTCCCTGGAATCTCTTTAGCTGAGAGTGAACGTATTGGAACTATTGCCGAACAAATCATACTGTCTGAACCAGAGATTAAAACTGTCGCAAGAAAAACAGGTCGTGCTGAACTTGACGAGCACTCATTGGGAGTGAATGTCAGCGAAATTGAAGCCCCCTACTCCCTAAGCAAACGATCTAAAGCTGAACTGGTCAGAGAATTGAGACATAAATTGAGTGAAATACCGGGCACCAATATTGAAATCGGTCAACCTATCAGCCATAGAATAGACGCAATGCTTTCCGGCACCGAGGCACAGATTGCTATAAAGATATTTGGTGACGATCTGGAGAAATTGCATGGCATAGGTAATCAGATCAAAGCGTTATCCAAAGATGTTCCGGGAATTGTAGATGTGAATGTGGAACAGCAGACAGGCAGACCTCAGATAGATATCCGCCCGCGCCGTGAGATGCTTGCGCGCTATGGAATTACCAATAGCGAGTTCAACGACTATGTTTCCACAATGATTGGCGGAGAGGTTGTTTCACAGGTATATGTCAAGGGCATGCCTTACGATCTCACCTTGAAACTGGAGGATGACTCCAGATCAAGCATTGACAAGCTCGGAAATCTTATGATTGCCTCGCCGATGGGAAATATCCCGCTAAGTTATATCGCTGACATCGTTTCAACAACCGGACCAAACACAATCAACAGAGAGAACGTTAGCCGGCGGCTCGTTGTTTCAGCGAATGTGGATGGTCGCGATCTGCGCGGTGCTGTTAATGATATCCGTGATGCAATCGACAAAAAAATCAAGTTGCCCGAAGGATACCATATTACTTACGGCGGACAGTTTGAAAGCGAAGCCGCAGCATCACGCACACTCGCAATTGCCACATTGGGCGCACTCATAATCATACTCCTGCTGCTGTATCAGGAATATAAGAGTTTGTCGCAGGCTGTGATTATACTGATGAATATGCCACTCGCTATGATTGGCGGCATATTTCTTCTTAAAATCACCTCCGGCGAACTTAATATCCCGGCAATCATCGGATTCATTTCGCTGCTTGGCATATCAACCCGCAACGGAATGTTGCTCATGTCGCGCTACAACGCGCTCAGGAGAGAGAGCAAATCTCTGATTGACACCATAAAAGAGGGGTCTGCCGACCGTCTGAACCCTATTATCATGACCGCCCTAACCTCTGCCCTTGCACTGATTCCACTTGCATTGCGCGGTTCGGAACCGGGAAATGAAATCCAGTCCCCGCTGGCAATCGTGATACTTGGCGGTTTGGTCACATCTACTATTTTGAATATCTTTGTTGTACCGGTTATATACTATTTGAGCCAAATAAAAAATAATCACTGATGATAAAAACAGCTGCATATATCCTGCTGGCAATGCTTATTTCATGCCCGGTAAATGCCCTTGACTTCAACTCAACTGCAAGGGCGCTCGCATCGGAAAGCCTTAGTTTGAAATCTGCCAGGCTTACAAACCGTGCCACTATTGAGGATATGAAAGGAGCCAACAGCCTTCCTCCGCTTGAAGCAGAGGTGGGATACCTGTGGGGTGAAGGAGAAACTATAAACAAATGGAATGTGAGCGTGAGCCAGTCTATGGACTGGCCCGGCGCTTATGTCGCGAGACGTAAAGGCATTGAAGCAACAGGACGCGCTCTTGCAGCAGCCGAGCGCTCCACCCTTATTGCAAAGACTCTGGAAATAAAGCAGGCAATGATAGACATCGTGGCTGCAAAATGCAATGCACAACTTTCCAATGCCCTCAATGACACAATATCACAAATGATTGAGGTGGTAAGAAAGAGAGCGGACAACGGTGACATCACCAGGCTTGACCTTAATAAACTGGAAATTGAGCGTATAGCCATAGCCAAGCAACTTGCAGCAGACAAACGCTCCATTATCACAGCCGTTTCGTCTCTTGAAGCCCTTTGCGGCAAAAATATCGATGAGATTGCTGCTCAACTCACGGATTTCCCCGAAGAGGTTCTTCTACCTGAAAACAAGTACGAGGAATTACTTACAGAAGCTAATCCAAGCATATTCGAGGCTAAAGAAAACGCCATTTCCGCTAAAGCTCTTGCCACGGCTGAGAGCAGAACTTTACTCCCGGGGTTCAGCATAGGCTATACTTACGAGAATGAGGTTGTTGACAAATGGCATGGAGTCACTGCCGGCATATCCATACCTTTATTCTCTTCAAGAGGTACGGCAAGATCGGCAAAATTACGTGCTGAAGCTGCAGAAACCGACGCTATCCTTGCCGCGATGCAGGAAGTCGCGAACCTTAAATCTGAGCGCGGACAGGCTGTGAGTCTTTTCAAAGAAATTGAGGAATATAAACCAATATTTGAAAGAGAGGACAACATCAAGCTATTGAAAAAAGCGTATGTGGCAGGACAGTTGACACTGCTTGAGTATCTGGGGGAATTGAATTATTTTGCAGAAGCAAAACGCGAGTTCATAGACGTGCAATACCAATATCATCTTGTGATGGCTCGTTTGAACCGCCTTACCCTGTTACAATAAGCTAGAAACCCAGAAAGAGTTTTTTCACTTTTTATCCGTGGATTCTTCGAATGTGCGGGCTTGCTGGCTGCGGGCTATCTGTAGCTGCTTCTCAAGACGATTCTTTTCATTCTGGGTGCGGCGCAATGCGGAGAAAACCTTGCTTGCCGCATGGACTTTAGCGAGAGCCCGCAACTGATCGGCAGGAAGAGGTATGGAGTAGGTTTTAGCACCGTTAAAAGTCAGGGTAACAGGCTCTCCGAGATGTGCTTGCGCAAATGTTCCGAGAGTGTCACACTCTCCCGGCATGAAATTGATGATTTCCACTCCCCTGCTTCTGTCATTCCTCTCACCATCGTATGGTACTGCCGGAGTAGAAACGGATGCACCGGAAGTGCTGAGAGAAACGCTCTCGCTAAGAGCGCTTTTTGTGGATGATGCAACCACAGTAAAGAGCCCGTCGGAAGTCATTCTTGCATAAAGTCCTGTTTTTTCAGCCGGGACTTTACCTGCGAGTTCTGCGGTGGTATAATACCCTTCAAAAGCATCAGGCACATATTTAAGAGATTCTTTGTATTTCTCACTCTCAATAACGAGTTCAGCAAGCTGACGGTCAATATCTTCTAATGAGCGAAGTGACATCTGCTCGATAATCCTGGGGCGAAGACGCAATCCCTCACGACGCACAGATACTTCTGATGCAAAACGGGCGTCAAGTGTGTCCAGAGTGGCAAGCGCAGAATCATACTGCTCTGATTCAAACTGTCTTTGCGCGGAATCCAGGCATTCGCGAGCCTTATTCTCTTTAGAATTAACACAAGAAGACAGTAAGGAGATTGCCGCTACCGACAATCCTATTAATGATTTATTAGATACGGTGAACATCTTTAACGCCTTTTACAGTTTTAATTTTCTTGATTACATTATTTAAAGCCGCTGTATCACTTATTCCTACGGTGAGATTGCCGCTGAACATTCCGTCATGGCTGTCTATAGCAATTCCACGGAGTGATACATTTGGCTCTTTATTCAATATGGATGAAATGTTGGTTACTATACCAATGTCGTCATGACCTACAACCTGCAGAACTACCGAGAATTGCTGGCCGACCTTACCGCTCCAACGTGTTGTAATGACTCGGTATGGATATCTGCTGCGGATATTATTTGCATTAGGACAATCCTTTCTGTGGATTTTAATGACACCTTCCGCCGATATAAAACCAAAGACATCATCTCCGTAAATTGGATTGCAACATTTAGCCATCTTATAATTGACGCCTTTTATATTATCACCTATAACAAGAATATCTGATGTACTTTCCTCTTCATTTTTCTGCAAAGTAAACTCTTCTGCAGATCTTGTTTCGGGTAATGCTTCCTGCTTTTCTTCCTGTGCAAGATATGACGTGATAACTTCTGACGGGTCAAGATTTTCATTTCCAATCTCGCTATAGAAATCTGTGACGGTTTTGAAGCCCATTTTTTTAATGAGCTTCATTAGTGATGCCTCCTCCAGTTCTATTTTCCGATTCTTACACCGCCTGTGCAGCAACTCTTTGCCTAAATCAGCGACCTTGCTGTTCTGCTCATTTATACTCTGACGGATTTTCGAGCGAGCTTTTGATGTTACTACAAAATTCAGCCAGTCAAGTTTTGGCTGCTGACTCGCCGATGTCATAATTTCAACAGTATCGCCGCTGCGCAGTTTGTGATTGATTTTCCTGGTGCGCCCGTTTACTTTACCACCTGTACATGTACACCCGATTCTAGAATGAATATTAAAGGCGAAATCAAGCACAGTAGCACCAAGAGGCAATTTATACAAATCTCCTTTGGGAGTAAATACAAATACCTCCTCATCATAGATGTCCATCTTGAATTCTTTCATCATTTCAAGAGGACCGGATTCAGTTCCCTCTATGATTTCCCTAACACGGTTCATCCATGTATCGAGATTATTTTCACTTTTGATACCCTTGTATTTCCAGTGCGCGGCAACTCCCCTCTCTGCAATCTCATCCATGCGTTTGGATCGAATCTGAACTTCGACCCATTTTGACTGCGGTCCACGCACCGTGATATGAAGAGACTCATATCCGTTACTTTTAGGGATGCTCAACCAATCCTTCAATCTTGCAGGATTAGGCTGATACATGTCTGTAATGACAGAGTATGCAAGCCAGCATTCACTTCTTTCTTTCTCTTTCGGTACATCAAGAATTATTCGGATAGCAAACAGATCATAGATATGCTCAAGATCATTGTGCTGCTTCTGAATTTTATTCCAGATTGAAGATATAGACTTAGTTCTACCTTTTATGTCGAATTTAAGACCTTGCTTTTCAAGTTCGGCTTTCACCGGAGCGATAAAATCGGCAATATATGCGTCTCTGCTCGCTTTGGTTTCATTGAGTTTACGGGCGATACGGGTGTATATATCTCTACTTGTATATTTTAGTGACAAGTCTTCAAGTTCTCCTTTAAGATGATACAACCCAAGTCGGTGAGCAATAGGCGCATATAGGCTTTTAGCCTCAAATGCAGCCTGACGCACTTTTGCTTCATCAGGATGGTGATTGATCGCCCTCATTGTGACTGTGCATTCGACAATCTTGATGATGATGACCCTGATATCACTTGCAAACGTCATGAGGAGATTTCTGAAATTCTCGCTTACCCCTACTACCCCTCTGTCATACAGTCCTGCTACTTTCAACAATCCTGTGAGTAATTTTGCCACATCCTCTCCCCATGTTACTGCAGCTTCCTCGGGGTCAAGCTTCCCCGCGCGACATAGCGGTGTGAGCATCATAGCAACAATCATGCTCCTATCGGCACCTATTTCCTCACACAAAACATTTACCGCCGATAGGTAATGGACAATATTATTTCTGCCAAAAGTATCCTTGATGTTAACACACTCATCATCAAGAACCTTGAGCGCCAAAGCCAGTTCCCTTCGCTCATCAGCCGACAGAACTTCCTCACTCAAAGCAATTGAGCGCTTCAAAAGACCGGGTAATTCGATCAACTCCTTATCAGTGAAAAATTTCTTATCCATATTAAGTACAAAGATAGATATTTACTGGAGTCAATGCAATATGACTAACAAAAAAACGCATGGGTCATAAAATTGGACTCATGCGTTATAGTGTTATCAATAACAATACTTATTTAAAGATCATTGTTTCTCGGATTGTTATTCAAACTTTTAGTGCTTTGTTTCTGTAAGCATTCGGTATCCTTATTTTTGTCAGCATCATTGAGTGCGATGCCTGGATATTCCATAGCCTGATCAGGGGTAGCTTTTAAATCTTTCTTATCCATAATGCAGATGTTTTATAGTTTGTTTATCTATTAAACACTCAATACAGAAAGATAGTTCTTATTCAACCGGCAATTTATTC
>CAMWYV010000087.1 GCA_947178565.1 uncultured Porphyromonadaceae bacterium
AGCGTAGTAAACGCTTTTCATTATGTAATGACCACCCTCGCACCGGCTTCCTAAGAAGTCACACGGCGATAGGTCGCACAAATGTACTTAATATTTTTGAAAAGTCTTTCATTAAATGCCTATTAATGCATATTAATTTTGCTACTATATAGGCGTTTCTGAAGATAATAAAGATAAATTTACGGTAAAACTAACCGGGGTTTATATCTGAACTGTGAGCAGGCACGGATTCCGGAACCAGCTATTGAGTGAAGTTTCCCCGAATATTCAGGTGAAGAAGGATTGGTAATTCAAACCTTGATTACTATTCCTGCAGAATAAATGTGTTATTTGCTAACGGACTAAATCTATGTTACAAATATAGAGCTGAGTCAAAACATATATCTTTCGTTCGGCTCCACCTTTTAGTTGAGAGGCGCATCGCTATTGATGAGGCGGGTAACCTGAACTATTTCTGTTGCCGTGCGCTTTTTGTTTTTAGCCACAAACTCAAAAGTATCTACTATAGTAATTGAGGATGCATCGCTACCGGGGGATATCCTTTCAAATGTGAAAACAACCGTATTAGAGCTTATTACTTTTGCACTCCAGTGCCCTTTTGCTGACACATACTCGGTCAATACCTCACCTTCAAAATTCTCAATATGTACACTTGCAGCACCGGCACACGAAATTACCAGTGAACTCTCCTTACTATTAGCAGCTATCCAGTACATTGTCGATGTTTCGGAAAAATCCGTATAATAGTGATCAAACTGCACATTCTCAGAAATCGACATTTTATCGAGAAAAAATAGCAATTCATAATCATCTTCGTCACAAGCGGTAAGAGCAAATAGTGAGACCAGCGAGAGTAGCGCGAACTGAACAGAACGCTTGATATTTTTCAACATAACATTAAAGTTAAAAAGAGGCTGAGATAAATACCAATTTTTTGTCTCAGCCTCTTGTTATTCCGTGATATAACTCTTTTATTTAATAAGGGAGTGACCGGTCATTTCCGCCGGCTGCTCAAGCCCCATAATATCAAGGATTGTGGGAGCTACGTCTGCGAGTTTACCATTCTCTACTTCAGCATCCTTACGCTCAGTCACATATACACATGGAACAGGGTTGAGCGAGTGAGCTGTATTGGGGGTGCCGTCTGGATTAACCGCATTGTCGGCATTACCGTGGTCTGCGATAATAATCACCTCATATCCGGCAGCCTTCGCAGCCTCAACAGTGCGCTCAACACATTTATCAACAGCCTTGACAGCTTTTTCAATAGCCTCGTAAACACCGGTATGACCTACCATATCGCCATTGGCATAATTAACAACGATGAAATCAAACTTCTCACTCTTAATAGCGTCAACGAGTTTGTCGCATACCTCAAACGCACTCATTTCGGGCTTGAGGTCATAGGTAGCTACTTTAGGAGATGCCACCAGTATTCTCTCCTCTCCCTCATAGGGTTCTTCCCTACCGCCATTGAAGAAGAAAGTAACATGAGCATACTTTTCTGTCTCAGCGATATGGAGCTGCTTTTTGTCAAGGTGTGAAAGGTATTCACCGAGAGTATTGTTAACATTTTCTTTATCGAAAAGAATATGAACGCCTTTAAATGATGCATCATAAGGGGTCATGCAATAGTATTGCAGACCGGGAATAACCTTCATGTCAGCTTCGGGTATGTCATGCTGAGTGAGAGCCACAGTAAGCTCTTTGGCACGGTCATTACGGTAGTTGAAGAAAATCACGGCATCATCAGGCTTGATAGTTCCGTCAACTGTAGAGTTATTGATGGGTTTTACAAATTCATCAGTAATATCTTCATCATACGACTCCTGCATAGCCTTGACCATATCGGTAGCCTGCTTGCCTTCACCGTGAACAAGTAGATCGTATGCTACTTTGACACGCTCCCAACGTTTGTCACGATCCATAGCGTAATAGCGTCCGATTATCGATGCGATTGTGCCGGCACTCTTCTCGCAATGGTCACGAAGCTGCTCTATGAAACCTTTACCGCTGCGGGGATCGGTATCACGGCCATCCATGAAACAGTGAATATAAACCTTTTCGAGTCCGTATGCTTTAGCAATGTCACAGAGCGCGAAAAGATGGTCAAGAGATGAGTGTACACCACCATTGGAAGTAAGACCCATAAAGTGAATTGCCTTACCGTTATCGCGGGCATAAGAGAATGCGCTCTTAATTTCAGGATTATCCATGATAGAGCCATCCTTACAAGCCTTGTTAATCTTCACAAGATCCTGATATACAACGCGACCGGCACCGATGTTGAGGTGACCGACCTCACTGTTACCCATCTGACCGTCAGGCAATCCGACATTTTCGCCGCTTGCCTGAAGCTCGGAATTAGGATATGTTTCTGTAAGATAATCCCAGTAAGGAGTGGGAGTAGAATAAATAACATCGCTCTTGGTATGGTTGCCAATGCCCCAACCGTCGAGAATCATCAGTAATGCTTTCTTAGCCATATTATATTGCTTTTTGATTTTCAATGTCACAAAGGTACGAATTATTTCATAAACAGTCGCCACTGCAAGAAGTTCAGGTCTCCAATCTGTCTGTCATTTCAAATTCAAGCATTCCGCCACTCATTATGTCGCTATGGCGAATAAAACTGTAATCATAAGGCTTGCCATTAAGTTTAACGGAGCGGATATATCTTTTCCGTGTGGAAACACCTGGAGCCTTTATGACGAAGGTTCCTCCGGGAACGGCTATTTCGACATACTCATATCTCGGTGTGCCAAACTGATACACTCCACCCGCAGGCACTACAGGATAAAAACCGAGAGCTGACATAACATACCATGCCGACATCTGCCCCGCATCCTCGTTTCCGCAGAGACCGTCAGGTTTATCAGTGTACATTTCATCAAGAATCTTCACAACCAGATCGGCTGTTTTATCCGGCTGACCAAGCATACTATATATATAAAGTGTATGATGACCCGGTTCATTGCCGTGAGCATATTGTCCTATCAGCCCGGTAATATCCGGAGAAGCATCCCCGGTGAGAACAGAGGGTGCAACAAAGAGTGAATCAAGTTTGGCAAGCATCGCAGAGTCAGAACCGAAACAATCACGCAAACCTGAAATATCATGAGGTGCAAGCCAGGTATATTGCCATGCATTGCCCTCGCAATAATCATCTACACGGTGAGTTGTAGAGAACGGGTCAAACGGAGTTCTCCACTTCCCTTCGCTATCCTTACCGCGAATAAATGCGGTGGATTTGTCAAAGAAAGTGCGGTATGAATGACTACGACGGGTAAACTCATCCGCAGTAGCGGAATCACCTATAGCGGCAGCGGCATTTGCGAGCGCTGCATCGGCAATAGCATATTCCATATCGTAAGCAACAGCCTCATTAAACATATTACATGGAATATAGCCGTGTCGCTGCCTGAGCGCTCCACCTCTCGCAGTGTCGTTTGCGGTAGCTATCATAGCTTTCATCGCCTTTTCAATATCTATTCCATCAAGATTCTTGACAACCGCGTCGGCAACAGGAATGATACCGGGATTACCAACCATGCAATCTGTTTCGCAGCCCCACAGATGCCATACAGGCAGCCTGCCCTGCTTATCAAATATAGCAAGCATATCATTCACCATATCGGCGGAAAGTTCCGGTTGAATTATGGTAAGCAAGGGCATTTCTGCACGATAAGTATCCCACAGAGAGTATGTTGTAAACGCCGGCACAGAATCGACATCGCTCATAATCGCCGGCATGAACATGGAGTGATAGAGAGCTGTGTAAAACTTTTTCAACTCAACAGTATCGGTGGATGAAATATTTATCTTACCCAACTCCTTATTCCATTTTTTATCAGCCTGCGAAGCGACAGAATCAAAGTTCCAACCGGGCAATTCAGCCGCGAGATTGGCTTTTGCAGCCGCAATCGAGGTCGGCGACAGAGCTACTTTCACCAAAATTTCTCTTGCTTCCCCTGCCGGGAAATCCACCCTGCCATACATATCCCGCTCTCCATGCAGAGTAAGAGAGTCAAACGGCTCAGAGAATTGTGCGGCGAAATAAACTTTCTGATCTGATGACCAGCCGGTTGAAAATCTATATCCGGTTATCATATCATTGCCTTCCGCCACAATTTCCGTTTCCACCGGTCTGTCCCAACATCCTCCGTTCTGCAAATCAAAGACTATCGCTGCGGAATCTGTCTGAGGAAACTTGTAGCGGTGAAAACCGACTCGCTCGGTGGCAGTGAGTTCAACATCAATGCCGTATCGCTCAAGAGGCACGCTATAGTAGCCCGGGCGAACAATCTGACGGGAACGGATACCGTAGCTCCAAAGACCACTTTGCGGATCATCAAAATTGCCACGGGCATATTTCACATCTCCAATAACAGGCATTACTGTAATATCAAACAGATCCCCTACTCCCGTGCCACTGAGATGAGTGTGAGAAAAGCCGATAATTGAGCTGTCGCTATCGTGGTAGCCCGAAGTCCAGTCCCATGCTTGGGTTATCGCCGTAGGACCAAGCTGCACCATACCGAATGGCACATTAGCGCCAACAAATACGTGTCCATGACCACCACTACCTATAAGCGGATCAACATACAGAGTCAGACTATTTTCATCCTCAACAGAAGAGCAAGCGGAGAATATAGCCAAACAAACTGTCGCAATTAATATTTTCTTCATTTTTTCGGAGCGGTTGTAAGTTTATACTCCAGTTTGCCTCCCTTTACGAGTTCGTCATGAGATATTCGGTAATTTTTCAGAGGTTTGCCACCGAGATACATATTTTCAACATAAATTGCTTCAGGAGATGTGCGCTCAGCCGAAATCTCAAGCATTTTGCCATCGCCCAAATCAATTTCCACTTCGTCAAACACAGGAGAAGTGAGAGTATAGAATGGTTCACCCGGTGCATCGGGATAGAATCCCATCATTGAAAAGAGCGCCCATGCTGACATAGTGCCGGTATCATCGTTTCCGGGAATACCGTCCGGCTTGTCAGTGAAATATTTTGAAAGCAAACGATTGACCAACTGCTGAGTGCGCCACTCCTCGCCTTTGAAACGGCTGAAGAGATAAGGATATGCTATATCAGGTTCATTCGCAGGATCGTAGAGAGTGGAATCAAACACCATCTGCAACTTATCCACAAATTTCTTTTTACCACCCATCAATTTTGCCAGCCCTTCTACATCGTGTGGCACAAAGAAAGTATAGTTCCACGCGCTACCCTCATGGAATCCGGGAACCTCCTCAAAATTTTCTCCCTGACGAGGATTGAACGGTGTGAGGAATTTGCCGTCGTCAAGTTTGGGACGAAGGGTGCCGCTTTCTGTGGAATAATATTTTTTATAACCTTCAGCCCGTTTGCGCAGTTCGGCGGCAAATTCCTTGTCTCCCCTCTGCTCCGCAATCCAGGCGAGAGCCGCGTCAGCCACATAATATTCAAGTGCATGACTCACCGAATTATCACCGCTCATATCACCTGAATAATAACCTAACGGCACGTAACCCAACTCAATATACGGGTCTATATCAGGACGCATGGGATTGAAAGCTCCAGGGGTTGTAGCGCTTCTCTTCATCGCAATATATGCAGAATCAATATCAAAGTCTGTGAGTCCTTTTCTATATGTATCAACAATCACAGGAATCGCCGGATCACCTTCCATTGTAAAGGTTTCCCTGCCATAAAGTTCCCACTTAGGCAGCCAACCCCATTCCTTAGACATATCAACCATACTCCTCACCATATCCAGTTGACGCTCGGGATAGACCAGTGTA
>CAMWYV010000088.1 GCA_947178565.1 uncultured Porphyromonadaceae bacterium
TATGAAGACAGTTTATTTCTTTAGTAAACAAAACAAAAGTCCGGTTGGTTGACCCTGACCGGACTAAAGTAATGTATGGTTGTTTCTGCAAAGTTCCTTAGAAGTAAAAATCGGATGATTTGGAGTAATATAGCATTGCAGAACCCACTTCCTCAGCTTTGTCGTCACCTTTGCTGTTTCTTACTATAGCGAGAGCAAAACGAAGTGTTGTAGCTGGTCCGTTGCCGGTGATGAGATTGTCGTGGGCTACTACTGCAGACTCCTGTGCAATACCTGTTTTTATGTATCCTTCCATTCCGGGATAGCAGGTCGCTTCTCTTCCGGCGAGAATACCGAGCGGTTCTAGCACTAATGCGGGAGATGCGCAGATTGCGGCTATTTTACCGCCTCTTTTGAATTGCGCGGTGAGCGCGGACGTTACTTTTGGATTTGCGGCGAGATTTGCAGCACCAGGCATTCCTCCCGGGCAGATGAGCCATTCGGCATTTGAGAGATCCGCATCATTTATATGGATATCAGCTTCGACCTTAACGCCGTGTGCGCCCTGCACGGTTTTGTCAGCATCAGTTACTGCAACTGTTGTCACTGTCATTTCGGCGCGGCGGAGCACATCAACTGTTGCCAGAGCTTCGATTTCTTCAAATCCCGGGGCTAAGAAAAGATAAGAGTGCTTCATGAGTAATGTTTTTAGAGTTTAATTTAGAGTGCTATTTTTGCAAAAATAATGTATTTAGCTAAATATATGCTACTTTTGGTGATGAAATTATTGATTGTTATGAATAGAGTCCGGTTCGCGATTGTCATATTAGCCGCGCTTCTGTGTCTGGGCAGTTGCGGTGGAAAGGAATGGCGCAAATATGAGGGCGCTACTTGGGGAACGACATTTCACATTACATATTTCTCTGAGTATAATCTTGATGACAGTATTATAGCAACGATGCGGGGTGTTGAGCTCAGTCTGTCTCCATTTGATAAGGAATCGCTTGTGAGTAGGCTTAACCGTGGAGAGGATGCGGTTTGTGATTCTTTATTTCTGACAGTTTATGCCGGTGCCAGAGAAATATGGGTTGCAAGTGGAGGTGCATTTGACCCCACTGTCGCTCCGGCGGTGAACTTATGGGGATTCGGGTATAAGAATTCCGGTATCGAGCCTTCGCAAAGTGATATAGACCGGATCAAGGGTTTGGTGGATTTCGGTAAAATAGAATTATCCGGTTTAAATCTGATACGTCCATCGGGTGTAGAACTTGATTTCAGTGCCATCACCAAAGGTTATGGATGTGATATGGTAGCTGAAATGCTGCAGCGGAACGGTTGCAGTGACTACATGGTGGAAATCGGAGGTGAAATAGCTCTTGCGGGGAAAAACAACAGGGGAGAGAACTGGCATATAATGGTGGATGCCCCGGTTGAAAACAATGAGTCAGTTGTTCATGACAGAATGGCGGTTATAGAGCTTACTGAATGCGGTTTGGCTACTTCGGGGAATTACAGGAATTATCGAGAAACCTCTTCCGGTAAGGTGTGGCATACCATAGACCCGAGAACCTGTCGTCCGGCAGTTAGTCGGACCTTGAGCGCTACTGTAATAGCGGAAAATGCGATGTTTGCCGATGCTCTTGCGACTGCCTGTATGGTGCTTCCGGCAGATTCCGCTATAGCCATGATCGAAAAGATGAAAGGTGCCAGTGCAATGCTTGTGTTGGAAAATGACAGTATTGGTGATTGCTGGAAAACTATTGTTAGTAAGGACTTTCCGGTTTTGAGATAGTGTTATTAATATTAATTAACACTAGAAAACATTGTTGTTGGTTTTTGTGTTGGTAAATTTGCAACGTAAATCAATCTTAATCACAATTAAATATGAGAAACATACGAGAGATAATTGTTCATTGTACAGCGACAAAGGCGGGCAGAAATGTTGCTGTTGCAGAAATAGACAGTTGGCATAAAGCGCGAGGGTGGCGCGGAATAGGCTATCATTATGTAGTGATGCTTGACGGTAGTGTGTCCGTAGGCAGAAGTGAGCTATCGATAGGTGCGCATTGTCTGGGTAGAAATTCAACAAGTATTGGTGTGGTGTATGTTGGTGGGCTTGATAATGACGGTGTGCCGTGTGATACTCGTACTGAAGCGCAGAAAGCGGGTTTGCTGCGGATTTTGGTTGAACTGTTGAAGAAATATCCGTGGGCGAAGATTTATGGTCATCGTGATTTTTCGCCGACGGCATGTCCGTGTTTTGACGCTCGGAGAGAATATGGGCATTTAATGCCGCCTACAACTGAACGGTGAATTCGCGGTGCATTGCCTCAAAGCGATTAAGGCTGTCACTTCCGAATGCGGCGATAGTGGCGCGAACCTTCTGCAGCGGTTTTTCTTGCATGTCGCCACTTTTGCTGAAAAATTTGTCGGCATAGCAAATGAGGCGCTGGAGTTGAGTTCCGGGACAAAAGTCACGGTGGGGTAGCGGCAGATTCTGGGCTATGATCTCGGTGCGGGTTATACCGCTACCGGTGTGAAGTTCTGCGGTGGCGGCAATCTCTTCCTCTACATTTTCATTTCGGAGGAGTTCGGCGCCTATGATGCCGTGACGGATATATGGTTCAGTGCCGTAGCACTCAATGCCGGGCGCATTTGTGGCGAATATTCCGATATCATGGAGCATTGCGGCTGCTTCTATTCGTTCCACTGATAGAGGAAGTTTTATATTTGATGCAATGGAAAGGGCTTTATCGGCAACCGCTCTGCAATGTCGTATATAAATATCCCGCAAGGGTGAGCCTGCGGGATAGTATTTATCAATAATGCGTTGGTAGTCGGTCATATTCCTTCTACAATCGTATTCCAGTTGTGAACATCCGGCTCTTCGCCGAGCTGAACTCCACGGAGCTTATTGTAGAGGGCTGTAGTGACAGGTCCTGGCTTACCGTCCTTTGCTATTATGTATTTGGTGCCGTTATCAAGGTCGTGAATCTCGGCAACCGGAGAGGCGACAGCAGCTGTGCCGCAAGCGCCGGCTTCGTCAATCTCCGCAAGTTCCTCAATCGGAATGTGACGTTCTTCCACTTCTATGCCCATGTCGCGGGCAAGGGTCATAAGGCTTTTGTTTGTGATTGAGGGGAGAATCGATTCGCTGGCGGGTGTTATATATTTGCCGTTCTTCACAGCAAAGAAATTGGCGGGACCGCACTCGTCAACATATTTCTTCTCTTTCGGGTCAAGATAAAGCACCGCGCTGTATCCTTCCTTGTGGGCGCGTTCACCGGCTTCAAGGCTCGCGGCATAGTTGCCGCCGACTTTCCATCTGCCTGTGCCTTTGGGAGCTACGCGGTCAAACTCGCGCATAATGCAGATGTTGGTAGGCTTGAATCCTTCCTTAAAATAAGGTCCAACAGGGGTTACGAGCACAATGAAGAGATATTCTTCGGAAGGCTTTACGCCGATTTGTGCGCTGGTGCCTATTTCGAGGGGACGGATATAAAGCGATGCGCCACTACCGTAGGGTGGAATGAAGCGGGCGTTGAGCCGCACTGCCTCAATAACCATTTTGCGGAAAAGTTCTTCAGGCACAGGCTGCATCTTGATGCCTTCCGCGCTGGAGCGGATTCGGGCAGCATTTTCTTCGAGGCGGAAGATGCGTACTTTGCCGTCTTTGCCACGGAAAGCTTTCAGTCCTTCAAAGATTTCCTGACCATAGTGCAGTGAAGTCGCTGCCATATGCATGTTGATGATTTCGGAGCTTGAAACTTCAATTTCGCCCCAGCGACCGTTTGAATAGCGGCATCTCACATTGTAGTCTGTGGGAATATAGCCAAACGAAAGGTTGCTCCAGTCCAGTTCTTTATCCATTGGTTTATAAGCTATAACAAACCGAAAAGACTGTGTCAAAATCGGGAATTTTGACACAGCCTGTGTAAGTTAAATATTGTCGGGGTGAGAAGACTCGAACTTCCGACCTCCACGTCCCGAACGTGGCGCGCTGCCAACTGTGCTACACCCCGGACTAACCGTTTTTTCAGTCAGCGGGGACAAAGGTAGAAATTATTTTTTAAAATTACTATCCTTCGTCGAAATTTCTTTCACAATATGTGGAACGTAGTATGGGCGATACCCGCGCAACTGTCCTATATGGCGGTTGAGAAACACTCGGTCGATCAGTGCGCCGATTATGGTTGCAATACACACTGCACCTATAATAATAAGCCATCCGTAAAAGGCATGTTCGCTGTGGGGTACCATATCTATAGTCTTTTAGTTTGTTTTTACATAAAACAGCGATAGAGGTAATTCGGTTCGGAAATAAAAAAAAGTTGCCGGAAATTTTCCGGCAACTTAAAAAACTATGTGCTGTTTAATCAGATTGCTTCGTCTTCGATAGTCTCGAGAGCATCAGCCTCTGCAGCCGGTGATGGCTCATCGGTTGTGGCTGCCTCAAGTTTCTTCATGATGGAGAAGATAAAGAGCGCCGATACGAGGCAGATAGCGATGAGAATGCACCACAGCGCTACAACGGAGATCTTGCCCCAGAGGAGCATGGGGATAGATACGAGGTAGTTACCGATTGCTGTAGCAGCAAACCAACCGCCCATCATAGAGCCTTTGAGCTTTGGAGGAGCAACTTTGCTCACGAAGGATATTCCCATCGGGGAGAGTAGCAGCTCTGCGAAGGTGAGAAGGAGATAGGTGGCGATGAGCCAGTTGGGTGAAACTGAAGCCTGAGTGCCGATAATTGCGATTGAACCGATAGCCATAACTCCGTATGCCACGGCTGCCATAATCATACCGTAGCCGATTTTGCGGGGAGCGGAGGGCTCTTTCTTTTTCTTGGCAAGCCAGCCGAAGATAGCGAGTGAGAAGGGAGTGAGAGCAACCACATAGAAGGGGTTGAACTGCTGGTACTGCTGAGGTTGGATGCCGGAAACCGGATCGGGGGTAACGTTGTAGAAGTAGAACAGTGCCCAGCCTACTAAACCGAGAAGTATTACAGATATAGTACGGCTAAGTGTGCCTTTGCTCTGGAAGAGGTTGAAAAGAGCATAAACGCCAACAGCTATGCTTAGAAGAGCCCATACATTAAAACCGATACGGGTCCAGCCGCTTGCCTCTGGATTAGTGCAGCTCTTTGCAAACTCGGTTAGGGTGGCGCCATTCTGATGGAATACCATCCAGAAGAAAATCACAACGGCGAATACAAGAAGGAGGGCAATCACTCTCTGCTTGGTCTGTGCGGGAGACAGCTCTTTCACCGGAGCGGCAGCTTTGGCTTGGGTAGCGCTCTGCTTTTTATCATTTACGATGTGGGCGAAAGTGGGTCTGCCGAGGAAGTAGATGAGGAATGAGATGACGAGTGAGGCACAAGCGATACCGAAAGCGTAGGAATAGCCTGTGGTGAGGGTGGTGATATAGTTGTTGGCGAACTCTGTGAGGTTACTCCCAACAGTCATGCCGTTCTCGGCTGCAACTGAAGTTATCTCAGCCGCTACGCTCTGGGTTCCGTCAAGAAATGAGTTGCAAAGGGCAGGCAGAGATGCCACATATTTGAATCCCTCCGCTTTGAGAGCCATGTTGCACATAGCTGTCGCTGCCATAGGGGCAAACATCGAACCTATGTTGATAGCCATGTAGAAAAGTGAGAACGCGGCATCGCGCTGACCGCTGTACTTTGCTTCGTTATACAGGTCGCCGACCATCACCTGAAGGTTACCTTTGAAAAGACCAGTTCCCGCAGCTATGAGAAGTAATGCGGCGCAGAGGATTATCAGTGATGAGG
>CAMWYV010000089.1 GCA_947178565.1 uncultured Porphyromonadaceae bacterium
TCCAGTAGGCGTTATCCCATACTGTAAAGTATATTGACATTTGTGTTTTGTACCATGCAAATGCAACAACAGCAATAGCGATAACTATAATACAAAATATACCGCAATTGCAACACTTACATAAGCCTAGGCAATCAAGAAAAGAGGATATGTCTCCAGACTTAAATTTATCATTGCAAAAGATAAGCTTCAGCAATAAGACAAATAATATAGCCGCAATATTTTTAAGAAAATTCTCATGGGCTTCTTGTTTAGGGACTGTGCCGAGCATATTCTTTATCATCAGCAATGAATAAGCCTCATCATAGTAATATAAGATGTCGTCTTTTGTAGGAATATCGCTAATTAATGGATTGGGATACTTGCCATTGTTGTTCTTCCGAATCTGACAAATCTGATTCTTCAGGGATAATCTAATCATATACGGGCATCGACGTAACTTTTTAAAGACACATCGCACAATCAGATCCCAGAGAATACCCACAATATATGCCGCCGCTAACCATATCACTATCTCCGGAGAGTCAAGTTTAAATGTTGATGTGTTAGAATTAAAAAGCAACAGCAATAATGCTCCCGGAATGAACTTACCGAGAAAATCGTAAAAAGAGATGCCTTGTACCGACATAATGTTTCTTGTGCCGCGGTCTTCCCCTCGTTGGCGTTTATAAAATAAAAAAGCGTAGGAATCTGTATCTGTTGCCGTCCTACACTCTGAGGCTTCTCGCATTGCCCTATCTAAGTCGGACGGCAACGCAGAAGCCCACGCAATTATATGCAATATATGGCGTCTCCGGCGGGCATAATTCATAATGCCGCCACAGGAATTGCCGATATCTTACATATCCACGGGCATCTACCGTTGCTCAACCCTTGACTTAGATAGAAAAGTTTGCGAGACATTTCAGAGTGTCAAGAATCAGCGCGGATAAACGCTTTCTATGTATGTCACATCCCACCGCTCAAACCCTGACCGGGCTTCTGCAAGCGGTCTGTGGTGCAAAAGTAGCGATTTTTAGAAAACCAAGCAAAAAGTCGGGGAGTCGGTTGATTAGTCGTTAGTCGGGGAGTCGGTTGATTAGTCGTTAGTCAGGGAGGCGTTAGGAGGGGTACAGGATCACAGACGCGACATCTACGATGCCGCCATATAGGGAGGTGGTCGCTCTCCCCAGCCTGCGCGTCTTGACGCTTGGCTGGGGTTACTCACAAAATCGCACCTCCGGTGCTGACCTGGGCAGACATGATACATCATGTCCGTACTTTTCAAGGGTATGCACTGCGATGAGACCGGTGCTGACTCGGGATGACATGATACATCATGTCCCTATTGCTCAAGGATATGAACTTCGGTGAGTCCGGTGCTGGCTTGGGATGACATGATACATCAAGTCCGTACGCCTCAAGAGTATGCACTGCGGTGAGTCCGGGGGTGACTCGGGCAGACATGATACATCATGTCCCTACTCTTCATAAGGGTGTGAACTGAGGTGAGTCCGGTGCTGGCTTGGGAGACATGATACATCATGTCCCTACTCTTCATAAGGGTGTGAACTGCGGTTAGCCAGGGGATTGCTCGGGAGACATGATACATCATGTCCCTACTCTTTGGTTATTCACAGAATCGCACTTCCGGCGCTGACCCTGCGGAGATGATACATCATGTCCGTACTTTTCAGATGTGGAGAATATCCTTGAACATTTTTACCACTTCGGGCTTGCCGGTGTGCTTGCCTTTGTCCTCGCTGAGCTTGCAGGTGTCGTTGTAAAAATCCCATGACTCGGTGATTTTCACCTCTGTCAGCTTGATTACAATATTACGCGGTTTGAGATCAGGAAAATCGTTGGTGAAGTGAGTGCCGATTCCGTAAGATGGAATACATTTTCCTTTGGCATGGTTCTGAAGCCTTATCGCCTCATCGGTATTGAGGGCGTTGCTGAACACTACCTGCTTGGTTGCCGGATCTATGCCGAGACTGCGGTATTTGGCACATATCTTTTCAAGCTGCCCGTAATTATCCCCGCTATCGACCCTCAGACCTTTGAACATATTGGCATAGTCCTCGGAGAAGTTGAGGCTGAAAATATTCCAGCCGTAGGTATCATAAAGGAATGTGCCGAGCGCGCCGCGATATGTAGCCGACCACGCCTTCATTGCGAGATGGTTAGCCATCTGCGGACCGAACATTCCGGCAATGGCGCATATAAGCTCGTGAGCCATGGTGCCGACTGGAATAAGGTCGTATTTCATAGCGAAATACACATTGCTTGTGCCTACAAATCTGCCGGGGGCGGAATTATTGCGTGCCGCCCCGCTCATAGCTCTAACCAGAGTATCCTGCGCGTCAAACGAGGCTCTGCGCCTTGTGCCGAAGTCACTGAAACAGCATCCCGCCTCAAGGAGACGCGTCGCCTTTTCCGAAGATGCCCTGTAACAATAATCAAGATCAATCCTGCGTGCCTCGCCGGTCATCTCGTAATAAAGTTCGGAGATTATCGCCAGCGCCTTGACCTCCAGAAGGATGGTATCGCTCCACGCGCCTTCAAATTCCACACTCAGATGCCCCTCTTCATCCTGCCACACCTTCACCCACTCACTCCTGTAGCGGAATCCTTTCAGGAAATTATAGAACCAGAAAGGGATATATGGACAGCGGCGCTTCATAAACTCCACCTCATCATCGGTAATCACCACAGATTCAAGCATTTCAATCTGCAGGCGGAGTTCATCGGCAAATCCGGGCGGATATACGGTGTTGTCCCTGTCGGTAAATGCATATTTCACCTGAGCGCGCGGAAAATTGTCGATCACCGCGCAACACATGGTGAATTTGTAGAGATCATCGTCTGTGAAATGGTTGATTATTCGGCGCATATACTTGGATTTTCATTTATAAAAGCAGACAGGCGGGTGCCTCCGTCAAGGCTCGGGGAGAAAGCGGTGAGAACCCTTATGGAAATATCGGGGAAGAACTCGACCGCATCGGTGAGCGTTGAAAGCACGCACACGTCTCCGGCAAGTCCGCATATATCGATCCGGGTTATCCGGTATTTCTGTAACAATCCCGCGATGATTGCAGTCGCGCCGGGTGCCTGAAAAACAGAGTATTCCTCAACCATCTCATATTTGCCCTTGTGCATGACGACGGTGTATCCCTCTGAGGAATACGCGGCATCAAACACATCCGGCACAATTGCCGCGCCTACGCTGTCGCTGACGCAATGCCGCTGCCACTCTCCCCCACATTCACGAAAAGATGAATGATTATATGGGTGGGAATCGGCAGTTATGATTTTAACCGCATACTCCGGTCCATGCTCACGCAGATATTGAGCAAGCGCGCTCATCGCCTCCTTCGCACCGGGCACCGGGAGCGCTCCATCCACAAAGTCAACCTGCGGATCCACTATTATCAGCATCTTTTCCATTTGTTCTCCTTTTGAGTACGCCTGACCTCTCCGGATATTTCCGCGAGTAAACCGGCATCCATCGTGTCTATAACAAGTTGGCGGGAAAAATCAGTGAGCCGGCGGGCTGTAGCCGTGCGGAGATATTTCGGATCAAGCCCGGTGTCACCGAGACGCCAGCGGTCGAGAGCATCGGCATCCTTGAAAATATGAAAGAGCTTTTCCACATATCCCGCCCGAGAGCCGTATGTGCGGCGAATCTTATCGTTGCCAACCTCATCATCAAGGTCATGGTATCGCATGAGATCTTCCGTCTCAGGATGATAAACAACAGCCGGATTCCCCTCACAGAACTGCCGGTAGTAAACAGCCGCCCTTGCTCCATGCCCGGTATCGAGATACTCGTCAAGCCGGCGGGAGTCATGCCACACCGCGGCATGGGCGAGAATCTCCATAGCCGTTTCATCGCCCGGAAATTCATTTTCAGCTACAAGCAGGGCATACAGCAGCACACGCTCATAATGCTCCATGCCATGAACGGGGCTGTCAGGTCGGTTGTAGCTCACAGCGGAATACATGAATTGTCTCCACTTGAGAAACAGCCCCCTGACAGGCTCGCTGAAGTTTTCTAAAATCCGGTCGGTAACAATCATTTATCCACGTTAAGCATGCTGCTCACGCTCTCTTTGCCAAGATAATACAGACGCGCACGCACCTGCTTCGCTCCTTCTGGAAGAGTGACAGGAGCGGTGTAGAGAGTAGAGTTGGCATCGGGGTCTGAACCATCGAAGGTGTAGCGGATTTCCGCACCTTCGTAGGGAGAATTCATCAATACCTTGCCATTCTCGATTTTGACGCCCGGCTGACGCATATGGAAATTAACCCCTCTCTTGGCAAGGAAAGGCAATTCATGTTTGCCAAGAGCGCCATTGAACTGCGCGTGAGTATAAGTGGTGTCAGAGTTCCAGGCACGTTCCGCCATACCGAGCATTTTCGGGAACAGATATAGCTCCATCTGCTGCGGTCCCCTGACAGTCTCGCTCCACAGCTGACCCTGCACACCGATTACCTTACCGCCGGGCTGAACGGGTGCCTGATGCATGGGGTATGCGTCAAGTGAGGTGAATTCATCGGTAATCATCGCCCAGCCGAGACCTCTTTCATCGGGATGTCCGCTATAAGGCTGGTCAAGATAGAAGCCGTGTGCTGTTGAGAACACTATGGGAGCACCTACACGCTGGGCTACTATCGCGGGAAGTTCGGTTTCTTTTCCCTGCTTCCAGGGCACCCAAAGGTTTACAAACTCAAGATATGGGGCAATGGATTTTGCCGTATCCTCTTCTTTGCCGAGAACAATCTCCTGCCAACCCGCCATTTTGAGACCGCGCTCTTTGAGAGCCTGACCCATCCATTTCACAAAGTGCGCGTGGAGGTCGCTCTCGCCCTTCATGTTATTTTCCTTCATGAATTTGATTGCCGAGGGAGAACCGCTCCAAGCACCGTGAGGCACTTCGTCACCACCGATGTGGATTGTTTCCAAAGGCACACCGGCATCCTTATACATTGCGATGATTTCATCAAACACCTTTTCCATGAATTTATATGTACCGGGTACGGCGGGATTCATCACGTTGTCTCCGAAATCCTGAGCCGAACGGTAAACAGAAGTGTCTCCGTCCTCCATAAGGCGATATGTAGCATCACCGGTTTTACGATAGCGCGCCTCCATAGCCTTACGAGCAGCACGGGCGTGACCGGGGGTTTCAATTTCAGGAATAACCACTACTCCGCGTGCCGCGCAATATTTCAGAAAATCAATGAATTCCTGACGTGAAATATAACCGTTTGCGGTACCGCCAAGAGTTGTGGGTTTGCCGTCACCGGCATATATCTGCGCAAGAAAATCATTTTCATCAGTCGTGTATCCGCGGCGACTACCATACTCCGTAAGCTCCGGTAAGCCGGGAATTTCAAGACGCCACGCCTCATCGTCAATAAAATGAAACTGGAGATGATTGAGACGATAGTCCGCCATCACATCCACAAATTTCTTCATCTGGTCAAGTGTCTGATAGTTGCGCGCAATATCTATCATCACTCCGCGATAACCATAATCGGGATAATCTTCCACTACCGCGGCGGGGAGTGTCCCTCCATTGACTCTTAACAACTTATCGAGCGTGCGGCTTGCTGTATATAGCGCTTTTTGGCTCGCACCCTCAATTGTTATGCCCTGCGGGGTAACAGTGAGCCGGTAAAATTCCGGATTGTCGTGCTTGATAAGTTTCGGAGTCTTTTCTCCACCTGTGTATGTGCCTTCACCGAGCTTAACACTTTTGAATGACGGAACTATATCGTAT
>CAMWYV010000090.1 GCA_947178565.1 uncultured Porphyromonadaceae bacterium
CCTGTTGATATTGTAATTACAGAATCAAAAACATATCTAATTCGCGGTAGAAAGCGTAGATAGATGTGCTTATTTAAAATCGTTATAAATAATTTAGCCGGATTTCTTTGGGAATCCGGCTATTTTTTTGAAACTTTGCAGTCAATATTAGGCATCCTTACAAATGAAGTTAGACGAACTGCATACCGGCGAAACCGCCATCATTGTTAAGATTCTGGGACACGGAGCATTCAGAAAGCGCATGATTGAGATGGGTTTTGTTAAAGGGCATGAGATTAAAGTACTCCTTCATGCACCTCTCAAAGATCCGATCAAGTATAGCATAATGGGCTATGAGGTTTCTCTTCGTCGCTCTGAAGCACGTCTTGTAGAAGTACTTCCTGTGGAGGTGGAGTCACACGAGAATTCTGTCATTAAATCAGATGAGCGCCAGACAGCATATACTGAAAAAGAATTTTATGCACGGCGCAAAACAATCAATGTTGCTCTGGTAGGCAATCCAAATTGCGGAAAGACATCATTATTCAATATAGCGTCAGGAGCCAGGGAGCATGTAGGTAACTACAGCGGGGTTACGGTGGACGCCAAGGTTGGTAAATTCAATCATGGAGGCTACACATTCAATATTGTTGATTTGCCTGGAACATATTCGCTTGCTTCATATTCACCGGAAGAGCTATATGTCAGAAAATATCTCAGGGATGAAACTCCGGATGTTATTATTAATGTGGTGGTCGCCTCCAATCTGGAAAGAAATCTTTATCTTACTACTGAATTGATTGACATGGACAGGAGCATGGTGATTGCTTTGAACATGTATGATGAACTGAAGAAAAGTGGTGATGAACTTGACTACAAACTGCTTGGCGAGATGATTGGAGTGCCGGTAGTTCCAACGGTTTCCAGAACCGGGGAGGGAATAGACCGGCTTTTTGACACTGTTATAGATGTATATGAAGGCAGAGAGGATGCGGTTCGTCATATCCACGTACCACTTGGCGAGGATATAGAGAGAAGTGTGACCGTAATTAAGGATGAAATCAAGAAAGATGATCATATAGGACGCCATTTCTCACCACGCTATCTTGCCATCAAGATTCTGGAGCGTGACAAGGAAGTGGAGGAGGAAGTGAGGAAACTTCCGTCGGGAAAAAATATTTTAGAATTGCGGGACAATGAGCTCCAGAGAATTGAAAAGGTATGTAATGACGATGTGTCATCTATTATTGCCGGTGAAAAATATGGATTCATTGCCGGAGCACTTGCCGAAACACTTGTTAAGAGTGAGAAAGAGAGTAATGAATCCACAAGAATAATCGACACCTTTGTAACCAATAAACTTTTCGGTTTTCCCATATTTCTTATCATAATGTTTGCCATCTTCTGGGCCACCTTTGAAATTGGCTCATATCCGATGGCGTGGATAGAAAGCCTTGTGGGATGGATAGCAGGAGTAGTGCAGGATCTGATGCCGGATGGACCTCTGAAAGACCTAATAGCCGATGGTGTCATCGGGGGTGTAGGCGGTGTGATTGTATTTCTTCCTAACATTCTTATCCTTTATTTCTGCATTTCATTTATGGAGGACTCGGGCTACATGGCGAGAGCGGCTTTCATAATGGATAAGCTGATGCACCGTATAGGGTTGCATGGCAAATCATTTATTCCTCTTGTTATGGGTTTCGGTTGCAATGTCCCGGCAATTATGTCAAGCCGGTCTATTGAAAGCCGGTCAAGCAGAATTATAACGATTTTAATAAATCCGTTTATGTCGTGTTCCGCACGTCTTCCGGTATATGTGCTTCTGGTTGGCACTTTCTTTGAAAAGCATGCCGCATTGGTTTTTCTCGGATTGTATCTTATCGGAATACTTGTGGCGATGGCAACCGCAAGGTTGTTGCGCAGTTTCTGGTTTAAGGCTGATGAAACTCCGTTTGTGATGGAGCTGCCACCTTATCGAATACCAACTCTGAAAGCGTCTCTTCGCCATATGTGGGGGAAAGGCGAGCAGTATCTCAAGAAAATGGGTGGAGTGATACTTGTGGCAAGTATAATAGTTTGGGCACTCGATTACTTCCCGCTACACGATGAAGATGCGACTGCTGTTCCTCTATCCGGTGACACTACCGAATTTGCTGCCACAGATAATTCCGCGATTGATATTAAGTCTGACTCATATCTGGAGATGGCAGGTAAACTAGTAAATCCGATAATGGAACCGCTCGGTTTTCATTGGAGGGCATCAGTAGCTGCTTTGGCAGGTGTCCCCGCAAAAGAGATAGTGGTTTCCACTCTGGGTGTGCTTTATACCGGTGATTCAGAGGTTGAGGAAAGCTCGCTGGCGGCAAGGCTCACCGCCCCTAATCCCGTAACCGGTAATCCGGATTTCACTGCTGCCGCTGCGCTTAGCTTTATGATTTTCATATTGTTGTACTGTCCGTGTACTGCCACAGTCATCGCTATTGTAAGAGAAACCGGTAGCTGGAAATATGGCTTGTTCTCAGTGGTGTATAACACTGCGGTCGCTTGGTTGGTTGCATTTGCCGCTTACAGAATAATGCTGTTAGTATAACACTGAATTTTACCTGAGTTCTACAACTGTTATTCCGGCACCACCGAATTGCACATGCTCATCACGGTAGGATCTTACCTCTGAAACTGTGTCAAGATATTGCCTTATGGCTTCCCGTAATGCTCCGGTGCCTGTGCCGTGGAGTATTCTTACCCTGCCGGATGAAAACTGCACTGCATCGTCAATAAAGTAGGTGACAGCTTGTATAGCCTCATCCACTCTCATGCCGCGCACATCTATTTCAGGACTGAAATTAAGTTGACGCTCTCTGCTGGAATCCGATGTGGAATTGCTTATAAATGTCACGTTATGAGATTTCTCCGGTTTAGCATCGGTGAGTATGAGGCGTGATGATTTCACTGTGGTTTTCATTATGCCGAATGCTACAGTCGCATTATTGCCACTCAGCTCCAGAATCTTTCCTACGCTTCCTTCTCCGTCAAGTTTAACTGAATCACCCACGGAAAGCGGATGCTGGGATATCTTGCTTTCGACTGAAGGTTTCTGTTTTTTCTTCTTCGGCGCTTTTTTGAGCAAAGGATGCATCTCATCCCTATGCCCGGCGATACTCTCTTTGGTCTCGATTAGTTTGCGGCGAGCCTCCAAGGTCTTTTGCTTCTCGGCTTGAGCTGTACGAATCTCACGGATAGTTCGTTCAACTGATGCGTTACTCGAGGATATGATGCGTTGCGCTTCCTCTTTGGCTTGATCTATGATTTCTCTGCGCTTTGAGCGGAGAGTCTCGGCATCACCCTCATACCGCTCTATCACCTCGTCAAGCCGTTTTTCTTTACGCTTGATTTCTGTCCGTTTGTTTTCCCAGTATTTGCGGTCGCGCGCTATATCAAGCAGATATTTGTCGAGATTGATATATTCGCTTCCTACTATACTCTCCGCCTCCTCGATAATATCGGAGGGCAGACCTGTTTTGCGTGCAATTTCTACAGCAAACGAGCTGCCGGGGTTACCTATAGACAATTTGAACAGGGGTTGCATCAGATGGCGGTCATAGAGCATGGAGCCGTTTACCAATCCATCTGTATCTTCAGCAAACTGCTTGAGATTCTGATAGTGGGTTGTGATAACTCCCCACATTTTAGCATCGGCGAATTTATGAAGCACGGCTTGAGCTATGGCGCCCCCTATCTGAGGCTCCGTGCCGGAGCCGAACTCGTCTATAAGCACGAGTGAACTTGGTCTGCCTCTGCCCACAAACAGTTTCATGTTGCGCAGATGTGAACTATACGTACTAAGGTCATCCTCGATTGACTGGTTGTCACCTATATCTACGAATATGTCGTTGAAAATTCCGAAATGCGAATTCTCATAAACCGGTGGAAGCATGCCGCATTGTGCCATATACTGCACAATGCCGACTGTTTTAAGGCATACGGACTTACCGCCTGCATTCGGACCAGAAATAATCAGGATTCGTCTGGAAGGGGATAGGTGAATGTCAAGCGGCACAATTTCTCTCCCTTGTGATTTGAGTGATTTCAATAGCACAGGATGAACGGCGTGATACCATTCAATCTCCGGTTTCTTTGATAAATGTGGCAAAGTGCCTCCGCAATCGATCGCAAACAATGCTTTTGCTCTGATAAAATCAAGATTGTCAAGAATATCGATTGAACTGAGAATATTAGGTATGTACGGGCGCAACTTAGAGCATAGTTCAGATAGAATCCGCATTATTTCCCTCTTCTCCTCAAGCTGAAGTTCGCGGATGCGGTTATTTGCCTCCACAACCTCAGCCGGCTCGATATAGATGGTTTTGCCGGAAGCGCTTTCATCGTGCACTATACCCGGCAATCTCCTTTTATTCATCGGGGCAACCGGAAGAACGAGACGTCCGTCACGCATGGCAGGTGAGGCATCCGATTCAAGAATACCTTCCGCTATTGCCTTGGTCATGACTCTGCGCATGGCGGAATTCACAGTGCCGCTCATGGAGGAGAGTGAGCGGCGTATTTCACTCAAAGCCGCCGATGCATTGTCCTTGACATTACCGAATCTGTCAAGAATACGGTCAATTTCTCTACGGCACTGCTCAAATGTTTCTATCCGGGAGGCGATGATATCAAGTTCCGGCAGACGGGAATTACCATCTTCATCTTTCATATTGCGGAAAAAGCGGCTCGTTTCCTCAATACTCTCCAATGCTTTGGCTACAGAAAGCATATCACCCGGCGAGCAATTGCTTCCGGGCACTTTGAGCCCTTTCAGCACTTTTGACGCCTCACCGCAACTGTTTGCCGGCATCGCATCCTCTCCTCTTGCAATCTGAGTCATCTCGTGAACTGAGATGAGTGCGCTCTTCACCATACTGAAATCAGTTGAAAAAGCCATCTCCTCAGCCCTGGCAGCGGCTCCGGAAGTGGTGCAACGCTTAGCGACCGATTCCCTTATCTTGTCAAAACCTATCTTGTATTCAAATGAGTCAGGATATATCATACTGCAAAATTAATCAAAAATGGTGTGGTGCTCAAACAGTTGGAATCTTCACCGCAACATTTTCACTCATATTTGTGTTATATTTTAAAAATTAACTAATACATAAAACTATGAAATCGTTAAATGTTAACTTCTGGGGACAGTCAAAATATTGGTGGACTATCCTTCTCCTCGGCATCCTGATGGTGCTTTGTGGCTTCGCATATTGGTTCTGGCCTGTGCAGGGCTTTGCAATCGCTTCACAGATTTTTGGCTGGCTTCTCGTTCTTGCCGGTATTATCCAGCTTTGTGCCGCTGCCGGTCCTCATCGTCCCAGAGGCTGGGGCTGGTGGATTACAGGTGGCGTGATTGATATGTTTATCGGTTTTATGCTGGTGCGCAGCATTATACTTAGTGAAGAGGTATTCCCTTATTTCATTTCTATTATTTTCCTTTTCTGGGGTATAAGTGCGATATTCAGTTCTATCAGCCAACGCGACAGAAAGTACTGGTGGCTATATCTCATCAATGGTATTCTCCTTATGGTCATAGGATTCTTCTTTATCGAAGCAGGTTATGTGCAGGATATGATGATGACAAGTTTCCTCACTTCTCTCGCATTTATCTATTGGGGCTTCTCTATCGCCATGCTTTCTTATGACATGAAACCTACTGAAATTGAGAAATAAACTTAATAATCTGCTGTTTATATG
>CAMWYV010000091.1 GCA_947178565.1 uncultured Porphyromonadaceae bacterium
GGCATATTTCAGATATTGTCCCGAAGATTTGAAGCCGAAACTGGCAAGAGCTATCCTCGCGAGAGCAAAAGAATTTGGCGTGGATGTTCAGAGCCCCGCTGTACTTGGAGCGGCAAGTGAATGAACCTCGGACAATCGGCAATAATTTATCAGTTCACCATCCGGAGTGCTTCGGTTGGTGGCTGTTGTTTTAATAATATATGACAGGTATGAGAAAATTATTTTTAATTCTAACCGCGATGTTGGGACTTGGTGCTTGTGTTAATGCGCAGGATAATAAAAGGTATGATGATATGGATGTCAGAGAGTTCGCAAAATTTCTGACAAACGGTGACGTGCAGTTGCTGGACGTGAGGACACCCGCGGAATATACCGAGGGGCATATTGCAGGTGCGAAGAATATCGATATATACGATGATAGCTTTATCAGCCGGGCAATAGAATCGTTAGATAGAACCAAACCTGTTGCCGTTTACTGCCGGAGCGGCAAGCGGTCAGCGGAGGCAGCGAAGAGGTTGGCTGAAAAAGGTTACAAAGTCACAAACCTTGAGGGAGGCATCATAGCCTGGACTAAAAACAATAAGCCCGTAGAAAAGTGAGTGTCGAAACTTCAAAAGCCGGCAGCAGATGAGTATAATGGCTGTTATTTAGTGTGAATTTACCAGTTAATGCTGGTTAAATATTGTATCGATACGCGCGAAGTTTTAACATTTCGCGCGTATCTTTATCCGTCTGTATGGTTAATATTAACCTATATGTAAGTAAATGCAAAATGCTGATTTCGTTGATAGCCTGATGTTTAGTAATTTTGTACATGCAAAAACAAGGCGTGAAGCCTATGTTAGAGCATTCAGAAATGAAAATAACAGTTACTCATAATTGCTATGAAACAAAAGTTCATTAAATATATAATGATAGCGGTTTTTTGTGCCGTATTCTCATCTTTCAAATCGCAGGCAAATCCTCCCCTGAAAATAGACAGATTGCCGGAAGTTCAGGAATGGACTCTGAGCGCGGCTACCGAACTGGTGAAAGCGCCGTGGATTCATGAAGAGGAGGTTGAGCTTGATCATGAATCAAGAATTGAAGCTATTGTGGATGAGTTGAAAAACATTGCAGCGCGCTATCTCGGCAGGAGATATGTGTGGGGTGCCACAGGTCCCAATACTTTTGACTGCTCCGGCTTCACAAGCTATGTATTCCGTCAGGCGGGCATTCAGCTAAACCGTACTTCGCAGATGCAGTATCGTCAGGGCACACCTGTTCAGAAGCATGAACTAAAGCCGGGTGACCTCATGTTTTTCAGTAGTTCCCGCACAGGAAGGGGAGTGGTAGGTCATGTCGGCATGGTCGTAGAGGTGGATAGTGACGGAAAAAATGTTACCTTTATCCATGCTTCCACCTCAAAGGGTATCACTTACCAGCGTTTCCCGGACGACGGTTACTTCAACCGCCGCTACATAGGTGCCAAGAGGGTGCTGAATGAAACCCACATCACCGCCTGACATTTTTCCTTAATACTACGCAGTATAGGGCTACACCGTAAAAAAAGTCTCCGAAGCTGATGCTCAGGAGACTTAATGACAGTATTATGACATGCCGGTCAGTTGATTTTGACCTTCACTGCTTTTTTTCCGGAGATGCGGACGATATATATGCCTGCACGAAGAGCGGTTGCCTTAACGCGATGCCCGTTCAGATCAAATATCTCACTACCCTCCGGCGCGATAATATTATTGCCGTCAACTCTAATCTGAGTATCCTCGCTCTCAATTCCGTTTATTCCGGAAGGTTTAGCTGTCACGGTCACTTTACAGGTAGCTTTCAATCCGTTTTTAGTCGTCGCGGTGATAATCGCCGTGCCGGTCTTGATTGCCGTAACCAGTCCGTTTGCGTTCACGGTGGCGACTGTCTCATCGGAGCTGCTCCATGTCACGGTTATGTCCGTAGCATTTTCCGGCGTGACGGTTGCGGTAAGCTGCAGGGTGGCTGCTTCAACCATTTCCACCTCTTCAATATCAAGGGTCAATCCGGATGCGGTAACAGTCTCAGGCACAACCGTCACCTCGCAGGTAGCTTTCAATCCGTTTTTAGTCGTCGCGGTGATAATCGCCTTACCGGTCTTGATTGCCGTAACCAGTCCGTTTGCGTCCACGGTGGCGACTGACTCATCGGAGCTACCCCATGTCACGGTTCTGTCCGTAGCATTTTCCGGCGTGACGGTTGCGGTAAGCTGCAGGGTGGCTGCTTCAACCATTTCCACCTCTTCAATATCAATGGTCAATCCGGAAGCGGTAACAGTCTCAGGCACAACCGTCACCTCGCAGGTAGCTTTCAATCCGTTCTTGGTCGTCGCGGTGATAATCGCCTTGCCGGTCTTGATTGCCGTAACCAGTCCGTTTGCGTCCACGGTGGCGACTGACTCGTCAGAGCTGCTCCATGTCACGGTTATGTCTGTAGCATTTTCGGGAGTTATGATTGCCTTCAGGGTGGTAGATTCACCGACAGTCAGTTCGGGATTGACTACCTCAATTTCAACTGCTACAGGCACTATCTCATCAATACCGAGAATCTCAAAGAAGTTTTTCCAACCGGCGGCGGATTTGTAATCGCCGGTATTCTCATCCGGTACTCTCACTGTCGTGTTTTTGTAAACAGCCTCATCAAAGCCGCCATCAGGCAAGGCAGGTGGAAGAGGATTCAGAACTGTGATATTATTAACAGAACCACATCCGGCAAAGTCACCGGATCCCACAGTCGTCACCTTGTCGCCGATGGTCAGGTCAGTCAGAGAATCCTTTCCGGCAAATGGTGTTCCGGTAATATTTCTACCGAGATATAGATTCTTGATCGGAGCATCTTGGAAAGCATTTTTACCACAGCACAGAGTTTCTTCACCATCTTCGGCAACGATTTCTTCAAGATTCAGGCAACCCGAGAATGCCTCATTTCCGATGGATACCACTGTAGCAGATATTATGACTTTCTTAATATCGGTACGGTCTTTGAACGCACCCTCGCCGGTTTCGGCTACATGATATTTCTTACCTTCAATCTCAATCTCATTCTCAATGATGAGGATACCGTTTCCGTCCGGAATTCCACCGATAACCTTGACAATATTCGCATCGTTCTCGTCGTCACCGTAGATTACCTCATACTCTATTCCACCGACAGTAGCCTTGCGGGAAATGACAGTAACGACACATTCCGCACTCAGTCCGTTGGCGGATGTTACGGTTACGGTCGCAGTGCCCGGCTTAAGAGCGGTAACCAATCCGTCAGCGCTTACTGATGCAACTGTTTCATCGTCTGATTTCCATGCAACACCAGTATCTGTGGCGTTATCCGGTTGTACTGTGGCTGTAAGCTGATCTGTTTCGCCTGCTGTGAGAATAACCGAGGTTTTATCAATTGTCACAGATGTAGCTTCCACAGTCATGGCAGTCACCGTGACGTAGCAGGTGGATGTCAGGCCGTTTGATGTAGTGGCTGTGATGACGGTTGTTCCGGCTTTCAGCGCGGTCACCTTCCCTTCGGAGTCAACCGTGGCTACCGATTCATCGCTCGAACTCCATGTCACCTTGTCGGTGATGCTTTCAGGGGTGACAGTGACGGTGAGGGTTCTGGTTTCGCCCTCCGCTATGCCGGCGGATGTCACCCCCATCTCTATATCATATCTATGGGAATAATCTCAGCCGCAGCAACCTTTGAGAATTTTTTCCAGGTATTTGCCGCTTTGTATTTGGCGGTGCTGCTTTCGGGTACCGACAGGGTGGCATTGGTGTACACATCCGTACTTGACAAAAAGGCGTCACTCGCCAATGTCGGCGGTGTGGTATTCAGGGCGGTCACATCCGTTATATTGCTGCAACCATAAAACATACCCGAACCTATGGATGTCACCTTATCACCGAAGGTTACGTCAGTAAGGGATTCGTTTAAGCTAAACGCCGTGGATTCTCGGTATTCTGACAAGGTGGTATTTCTGCCGAGATAGAGAGTGGTTATTGGAACTCCTTTGAATAACTCCCGACCCAAGTCAAGGGCACTCTTACTGTCCTTGATTACAACTTTATCAATATTTTCACAGTTCCAGAACCCCATCTCACCGATAGTAGTGACACTTGCCGGGATTCTAAGCGTACCGGTAAGACCTTTGCATCCACTGAAGGCAAACTCACCTATATCAGTCACACCCTCTGAAATGGCAAGTCCGGTCAATCCCTCGCAGTTTATGAAAGCGCGATAATCAATGGAAGTGACATTTGCCGGAATTGTAAGTGTACCGGTAAGAGCATAGCAGTTAGCGAAAGCATGCTCCTGGATAACAGTGATACCTGAAGGGATGACAAGAGAACCGGTCAAGCTGTTACAATAGCGGAAGGCGGATTCTCCTATACCGGTCAGACCCTCAGGTAGAGCAAGCGGTCCGGTAAGATTTTTGCAGTTTTGGAAAGCATAATCCCCGATAGTTTTCAAACTTTTAGGCAGAGTGAGCGAACCGGTGAAACCGCTGCAGTCTTGAAATACTTTTTCACCTATATCGGTCAATCCTCCAAGTATCGAAAGCGAGCCGTTGAAGCCACTGCAGTTGATAAAAGCCTCCTCGCCTAGCTCGGCTAATTCAGGCAGAATTAGCGACCCGGTGAAGCCGCTACAGTTTTTAAAAGCCTGTTTACCGATAGAGGTCACGCCCGGAAGAGTGAGTGAGCCATTGAAACCGTTACAATCCATAAATGCGGATTCCCCGATAGTGGTAACGCTTTTCGGTATAGCTAAGGAACCGGTGAGATTTTTACAGTCGTAGAAAGCACGATATTCAATGGCAGTTAAGCCTTCAGGAAGTGTTAACGGTCCGGTAAAACCGCTACATGTGTTGAAAGTGTATCTCTCAATAATGTCCACACGGGCACGAATAGTAAGTGAACCGTTGAAACCACTACATTTATAAAATGCACTGCTTCCCATAGTCGTTACGCTTTCCGGTATTATCAGATCACCCGTGAATCCGCTGCAGCTTGAGAAAGCAGAACTTCCGATAGTTGTCAACCCTTCGGGTAGAGTAAGCGACCCCGTGAATCCGCTGCAGCTTGAGAAAGCAGATTTTCCGATAGTTTTCACCTTTTCAGGTATAATGAGCGAACCGGTAAATCCCGGTAAATTATAAAACGCCTGCTCTCCAATAGTTTCCAAGGACTTGCCTAATGTCAGTGACCCGTTAAAACCCGTGCAACCGTAGAAAGCGGAGGTGCCGATAGAGGTCACCCCATCCGGTATTTTTAACGAGCCGGTCAACCCACTGCAACGGAGGAAAGCATTTAATCCGATAGTTGTAAGATTTTCAGGTAGAGTGAGCGACCCGGTGAAGCCGCTACAACCGGAGAAAGTATACTTGCCGATAGTTGTCACCCCATTCGGTATTTTCAACGAGCCGGTCAAACCGGAGCAACTGTAGAAAGCGGATTCCCCGATAGTGGTCACACTTTCCGGTATTTTTAACGAGCCGGTCACACCTTTACATCCCTCGAAAGCACTATTGTTGATAGTAGTCAACCCTTCAGGTAGAGTAAGCGAACCCTTGAAACCTTTGCAATCACGAAAAGCCTCATTATCAATAGTAACCACGTTCGCGGGAATTGTGAGCGACCCGGTGAAATTCGTGCAGTTACGGAA